>CAZMDO010000763.1:0-1312 GCA_964564445.1 uncultured Ruaniaceae bacterium
GCAGGTGGACGTGACCCTCGAGGTGGACGCTCCGGCGATGGTCGAGACGTTCGTGGGTACCGTCAGCCAAGCCCGTTGACGTCGGCCCGCTGCGCTCCCCCGGCACCGGGACGTCCGCCTGGGCCGCCCGGGCGGGGGCCGACCCATCTCTCCTCCGGATGCGCGCAGCAGGCCGCGGCGGACGGGCAGGATCGCGCCAGCGCCAGCGCCTGAGGGCGAGCGCGAGCGGGTGCGACGGACACCACGGCGTCGCCACTTCTCCGTTTGTAGCGTTGAAGTCATGGATGTCGATGTAGCTGGCGTCGAGCGCTTCGTCGTTGAGGTTGAAGATGCCGCCCCATTTCCGCTGAAGGTGCGCCCGTGGCGTGTACAGGTCGACCCAGAGTACGGGCGAGATTCTGGACTCTTGCCATTGTGGCTGGAGCCCGACATCGACTATCGGGAGCGCATCATTCGTTTGGACACGAGTGAGTACCGACGTGGTGTCCCCCATCCCAGCATGCTGCTGCACGAGGTGATGCACCTGGTGCAGGTCGATGTGCTGTATCCGCAGCGCCAGACCACCTGGCTGACTGAAGGTGTCTGCGACTACTTTGCGGCTTCCTGGCTCAGATCACCGCGCCTCTACGTGATCGACGAACAGCGGCATCCGCAGTTGTCGCGCAATCTGGACCATCGAAACCGTTATCCGGAACGAGCCGCTACTCAAGCAGAGTGGATTGACCAGCTCATCACGCAACTTCTGGACAGTGGCCTTGCTGCGAAGCATCCGGAGGTTGTGCAGCAGATCAAGGCTATCCAAGCCCAGGTTTCCCCGACCGAGATCGCGCCGCACAGCTTCGGAAACCTCATCGGAGGCGCCTTCTGGGAAGCGGACTCTGCCATCGGGCGACCCGCTATGTGGCAGTCCCTGCTCGCCGCGCTCCATTTCAATCCGGACCCCGCGGAGCTGAACGAGTGGCTGAAGTCATGGCTGAACGCCATACAGCACTACTCCGGCCACCATTCACGAGGGAAGGTGACGGACATACTTCTACGACGCGGCTTTCTATCGTCCGGGTGAGGAAGGATCGCAGCATGTCCACTGAGCGCCGCCTGCACCAGACGTTGCTCGTGGACGAGGACGCCATGGTCCGCACGGGCCTGCGTATGACCCTGTCCAGCGCCGACGGCATCGAGGCGGTCCGCGCGGTGGCGACCGGTGACGCGATGCTGTCCCGGCGCACCACCCGCCGCGTGCTGGACCACCTCGCCAGCGACACGGCCGAGACCGACCGGGGCTCCGCCGTCGTGCTGGTGGGCCGGCTGCGCG
>CAZMDO010000764.1:0-1306 GCA_964564445.1 uncultured Ruaniaceae bacterium
CGGCGCAGCATCTGCCGCACGATGACCTCGATGTGCTTGTCGTGGATGTCCACACCCTGGGAGCGGTAGGTGTCCTGCACCTCGTCCACCAGGTGCTTCTGCACCGCACGCGGGCCGAGGATGCGCAGCACCTTCTTCGGGTCGACCGCACCGGCCACCAGCTGCTGGCCGACGGCCACGTGGTCGCCGTCGCGCACCAGCGGACGGGCGCGGCGGGTGACCTGGTAGGCCACGTCCTCGCTGCCGTCGTCGGGGGTGACCACGATCTTCCGGGACCGGTCGGTGTCCTCGATGCTGACCCGGCCGGCGACCTCGCTGATCGGCGCCTCACCCTTGGGGGTGCGGGCCTCGAACAGCTCGGCCACACGCGGCAGACCCTGCGTGATGTCCTCGGCGCTGGCCACACCACCGGTGTGGAACGTCCGCATCGTCAGCTGGGTGCCGGGCTCACCGATCGACTGGGCGGCGATGATACCGACGGCCTCGCCGATGTCCACCAGCTTGCCGGTGGCCAGGGAGCGGCCGTAGCACTTGGCGCAGGTGCCCACGCGGGACTCGCAGGTGAGCACCGAGCGCACCTTGAGCTGCTCCACGCCGGCGGCGACCAGGGTGTCGATGAGCACGTCGCCCACGTCGTCACCGCCCTCGCCGAGCACGGTGCCGTCCGGCCCGGTGACCGCACCGGCCAGGGACCGGCCGTACACGCTGGTCTCCACGGTGTCGGCCCGGCGGGTGGACCCGTTCGGGAGGGTCTCCACGATCGGCAGGGTCAGACCCCGCTCGGTGCCGCAGTCCTCCTCGCGGATGATCACGTCCTGGGAGACGTCCACCAGGCGCCGGGTGAGGTACCCGGAGTCGGCGGTGCGCAGCGCGGTGTCGGCCAGGCCCTTACGAGCACCGTGGGTGGCGATGAAGTACTCCACCACGGTCAGGCCCTCGCGGTAGTTCGACTTGATCGGCCGCGGGATGATCTCACCGTTCGGGTTGGCCACCAGACCACGCATACCGGCGATCTGGCGCACCTGCATCCAGTTACCGCGGGCACCGGAGGTCACCATGCGGTTCACCGTGTTCTCTTCGGTGAAGTTCTCCTGCATGGCCTTGGCGACCTTGTCGGTGGCCTCGTTCCAGATCTCCACGAGCTCCTGGCGGCGCTCGTCATCGGTGAGCAGACCACGGTCGAACTGACCCTGGACCTTCGCGGCCTTGACCTCGTAGGACTCCAGGATCTCCGTCTTGTTCTCCGGCGTGGCCACGTCGGAGATCGCGATGGTCAGACCGGACCGGGTGGCCCAGTAGTAGCCGA
>CAZMDO010000765.1:0-1303 GCA_964564445.1 uncultured Ruaniaceae bacterium
CGCGGGTCGGCGTTCAACGAGTCCGCCTGGAAGAACTGCACGTAGGTGGCCGCGCCCATCAGGGCCACGACCATCAGCATCATCACCACGGACAGTCGGCGCAGCGGGGAGTTCATTCGCCTCTCACCACCTGGGTCGGTGCGTCACCGTTGCCGAAGTCGTCGCCCTCGTCGGTCGACGGCGGAGCCTGCACCTGGGTCTGGGCGGTGTCCTCGTCGTGGGGGTAGGTGCCGTGCCGGTCGGGGTGTCCGGCGCGGTCGGCGCGGTCGGGGCTCTCGTCGGGGTCCTCGCCCTCGGTGGCGCCGATGATCTCCAGCGCGGTCTCGGTGGAGACCAGGCCGTGGGCCTCGCTCGCCGGGCGTCGGGAGGAGTCGGAGATGCGCACCAGCAGCCCGATGATGATCCAGTTCGCCACCAGGGAGGAACCGCCAGCGGCCATGAACGGCATGGTCAGGCCGGTGAGCGGGATCAGCCGGGTCACGCCGCCGACCACCACGAAGCACTGGAACACCAGGGTGAACGCCAGACCGGAGGCGAGCAGCTTGCCGAACCCGTCCCGCACCCCGATCGCCATCCGGATGCCGCGCTGGGCGAGGATCAGGTAGATCATCAGGATCGCTATCAGGCCGGTCAGGCCCAGCTCCTCACCGAGGGAGGCGATGATGAAGTCCGAGTTCGCGTAGGAGACCAGCTGTGGGAAGCCGTCCCCCCAGCCGGTACCGAGCAGCCCGCCCAGCGCGAGCCCGAACAACCCACGCACGATCTGCCCGGAGCCGCCGTAGGCACGGTTGTACACGTCGTAGTCCAGGGCGTTCAGCCAGATGTCGAACCGGTCCGCCACGTGCGGGAACAGCATGATCGCCGCGAAGGCGCCGACGGCGAACATCAGCAGGCCGATGAGGATCCAGCTGAACCGTTCGGTGGCCACGTACACCATGGCCACGAACAGGCCGAAGAACATCAGCGAGGTGCCCAGGTCACGCTGGACCACCAGCACCAGGATGGCCCCGGCCCAGGCGAGCACCAGCGGGCCCAGGTCCCGCAACCGGGGCAGCTGCAGGGCGAGGATCTTCGGCCCGGCGAGGGTGAGCACGTCCCGGGTGGAGACCAGGTAGCCGGCGAAGAAGACGGCGAGCAGGATCTTGGCGATCTCCGCCGGCTGGAAGCTCATCCCGGCGATCCGGATCCACAGCTGGGCGCCGTTGATGCTCACCCCGAGCCCGGGGATCATCGGCAGCAGCAGCAGCACGATGCCGGCCACCATCGCGGTGAACGTGTACCGGCGCAGCAGCCGGTGGTCCCG
>CAZMDO010000766.1:0-1302 GCA_964564445.1 uncultured Ruaniaceae bacterium
GTGAGCAACGAGATCGAGATCGGCCGAGGCAAGCGGGGTCGCCGCGCCTACTCCTTCGACGACATCGCGGTGGTGCCCTCCCGGCGCACCCGTGACCCGGAGGAGGTGTCCATCACCTGGCAGATCGACGCCTACCAGGTGGACCTGCCGCTGCTCGCGGCCCCGATGGACTCGGTGATGAGCCCGGCCACGGCGATCATGCTCGGCAAGCTCGGCGGCATCGGGGTGATCGACCTCGAAGGGCTGTGGACCCGGTACGAGTCGCCGGAGCCGTTGCTCACCGAGATCGGCCAGCTCCCCCCGGAGAGTGCCACCACCCGGATGCAGGAGCTCTACGCCGCACCGATCATCCCCGAGCTGATCACCCAGCGGCTGAAGGAGATCCGCGCCGCGGGCGTGACCGTGGCCGGCGCCCTGTCGCCGCAGCGCACCCAGGAGCACTGGCGCACCGTGGTGGCCGCCGGGGTGGACCTGTTCGTCATCCGCGGCACCACCGTCTCCGCCGAGCACGTCTCTGGGCAGGCGGAACCGCTCAATCTCAAGCGGTTCATCTACGAGCTGGACGTGCCGGTGATCGTCGGCGGCGCGGCCACCTACACCGCCGCCCTGCACCTGATGCGCACCGGTGCGGCCGGCGTGCTGGTCGGCTTCGGCGGCGGAGCGGCGCACACCACCCGGCAGACCCTCGGCATCCATGCCCCGATGGCCAGCGCCGTCGCGGACGTGGCGGCCGCCCGCCGGGACTACCTGGACGAGTCCGGTGGCCGGTACGTGCACGTGATCGCCGACGGCGGCGTGGGCCGCAGCGGCGACCTGGTCAAGGCGATCGGCTGCGGTGCGGACGCGGTGATGCTCGGTGCCGCGCTCGCCCGGGCGGAGGAGGCGCCCGGCCGGGGCTGGCACTGGGGCTCCGAGGCGCACCACCCGCAGCTCCCCCGCGGGGAGCGGGTCCGGGTGGGCACCGTGGGCAGCCTGGAGCAGATCCTGTTCGGCCCGGGCACCCGCGCGGACGGCACCACGAATCTGTTCGGTGCGCTGTGCCGGGCGATGGCCACCACCGGCTACTCCGACGTCAAGGAGTTCCAGCGGGTGGAGGTCGTGCTCTCCCCGTACACCCCGCGGTGAACCGCCGCAGCGCGGCGGCTCGGGACGAGGCACGGTGACCGGCGAGGAGCCGCTGGCGACCGGGCGGGCTGCCCAGATGACCACGAGCATCCGCGACGCCAGAGACCAGGACCGGGGCGCCGTCGTCGACCTCTGGCGCGCCTGCGACCTGACCCGGCCGTGGAACGACCCGGATGC
>CAZMDO010000767.1:0-1301 GCA_964564445.1 uncultured Ruaniaceae bacterium
TCACCGAGATCGAGGACGGCGGCCAGTGGGCCGACCTGTGGCAGCTGACCATCGGTGACCGGGCGGACATCACCGAGGTGCCCACCCCGCCGACCCCGGGCGACACCGGGCTGTGACCCACCTCGGGGCGGGGTGCCGGTCGGCGCCCCGCCCCGAGACTCGTTCCCGCACGGCTGCAAGGAGGCCCCATGGGTGTGCTCTTTCCCGGCTACCTGCCCGAGCTGCTCTCCGGGCTCTGGGTGACGGTGCAGATCACCGGCGTCTCGTTCATCGGCGCGCTGGTCTTCGGCACGCTGCTGGCGACCTGCCGGATCAGCCCGATCCCGCCGCTGCGGGTGGCGGCGGGCGTGTACGTGGAGATCTTCCGGAACGTGCCGCTGGTGGCGCTGGTGGTGCTCACCGTGTACGGGCTGCCGGAGATCGGGCTGAACCCCGGGTTCCTGCCCGGGGTGATGCTGGCGACCACGGCGGTCGGCTCGGCGTTCGCGTGCGAGACGCTGCGCACCGGCGCGAACGCGGTGGGTGCCGGGCAGATCGAGGCGGCCCGCTCGATCGGGCTGACGTTCTCCGGGATCATGCGGGACGTGGTGGTGCCGCAGGCCGCCCGCAGCGTGATCGGCCCGACGGTCACGCTGTTCATCGGCATCCTGCTCAGCTCCTCGATGGCCGCAGTGGTCGGCCAGCCGGACCTGACCTACACCGCGTCGTTGATCAACAACAAGGAGGCGCTCGGCCTGGTCACCTTCGCCGTGGCCGCGGTGGCCTATGCGGTGATCTCGCTGGGTGCGGCCGGGGTGGGCGCGGCGGCGGAGAAGAAGCTCCGGGTGCTCCGATGACCGCGAGCCGCCCCCGTGCAACGACGCCGAGGAACCCGTCCGCACGGACGCCGAGGGAGGGGCGCTGATGGACGCGCACGCGATGTTCGACACTGCTGGTCCGCGCGCGCAGCGATGGATCCGCATCATCACGGTGCTCAGCGTGCTGGGCATCATCGGCCTGTTCGCGCTGGCCTACTACCGGTTCTACGCCTCGGGGGCGCTGGCGCCGTCGAAGTGGCTGACCTTCACCGAACCGGCGACGATCCGCTACCTGGCCATCGCGCTGAAGAACACGCTGCTCGCTGCGGCCGCCGCTGGCGCGATGGCGCTGCCGCTGGGTCTGCTGCTCGCGCTCGGCCGGCTGTCGAAGCTGCTGCCGCTGCGCTGGCTGTGCACCGCGTTCATCGAGCTGTTCCGGGCCATCCCGGTGCTGCTGGTGATCTACGTGTTCATGTTCGCCCTGCCCGCCTACGGCATCGAGAC
>CAZMDO010000768.1:0-1296 GCA_964564445.1 uncultured Ruaniaceae bacterium
AGGATCACCGGCAGCGCATCCGGGTCGGCGTACCAGGTGCGGATGCGCTGCCGTTTGCTCCGCCAGCTGCGCACGTGCCACCAGAGGATCGAGTCGCGGCCGACGGTGCGCCGCCAGGTCTCCACGTTGCCGTTGCACACTCGCTCGCGGGTGCGGATCCTGCGCACCGTGCGGCGCAGCAGCCGCCACAGGGACAGCAGGCGGGGGTAGTCCAGCGCCACCATGACGTCCGCACGGGCAAGGGCGTGGGCGGCCTGCGCACGGTAGACCGAGTCGAGCACCCAGCGCGGTTCGTCGATCCGGCGGCCGATCAGCTCCTGCTGCTCCGCCGGGGGCCGCTGCTGCCAGCCCGGGAGCCAGCAGAGCTCGTCCACCAGGGTGACGGGCAGGCCCATGCGGCGGCCGAGCAGCTCGGCGGTGGTGGACTTCCCGGACCCGGTGGCGCCGAAGCAGAGCACCCGTTGGGCACTGCGCAGGTCGGTCACGTTGCCGTGGCTCACTGGTCCCCTCCGCGCTGGTGGCGCAGCTTGCCGGGGCCCGGAGCAGCGCGTTCGACACTTCCCGCGGTCGGACGATACCGCAGAGCACGAGCCAGCGGGCCAGCTGCCGAGTGAATGGATTCACGGCGGTGGGGGTGCGGGTGGGGGTGGTGCGGGTGCGGGTGCGGGTGCGGGTGCGGGTGGTGCCGGGTGAGGCGGTGTGGTGCGGGTGGAGATGCCGACGGCCCGGCACCCTCGCGGGTACCGGGCCGTCGGGCCTCAGCCGGGCTGGGTCAGCGGAAGTCCGCCTCGTAGCCCCGGCCCAGGTCGAGCTCCTCCAGGGCGATCGCCTCGCCGCCGTCAGACATCGGGCCGTAGTCGATCTCGTCGTAGCCGAAGCTCGGGTAGAGCTCGGCCTTGGCCTCCTCGGTGGGCTCCACCCGCATGTTCCGGTACCGGGGCAGGCCGGTGCCGGCCGGGATGAGCTTACCGAGGATGACGTTCTCCTTCAGGCCCATCAGGGAGTCGCTGCGACCGCTCATCGCGGCCTCGGTGAGCACCTTGGTGGTCTCCTGGAAGGAGGCCGCCGACAGCCACGAGTCGGTGGCCAGCGACGCCTTGGTGATACCCATCAGCTCCGGGCGACCCGAGGCCGGCTGACCGCCCTCGGAGACCACACGCCGGTTCTCGTCCTCGAACCGGGCCCGCTCGGCGAGCTCGCCGGGCAGCAGGTTCGAGTCCCCGGAGTCCAGCACGGTCACCCGGCGCAGCATCTGCCGCACGATGACCTCGATGTGCTTGTCGTGGATGTCCACAC
>CAZMDO010000769.1:0-1293 GCA_964564445.1 uncultured Ruaniaceae bacterium
CCTCGGACAGCCGCCCCTCGAGGTAGGCACGGGCGTACATACCGGGGGAGGCGTGCCCCTGGAAGTAGATCTGGTCGCCGCCGCCCGGGTGGTCCTTGCCGCGGAAGAAGTGGTTCAGGCCCACCTCGTAGAGGGTGGCCACGGAGGCGTAGGAGGAGATGTGCCCGCCAACCGCGATGTTCGGTCGCTGCGCGCGGGTGACCATCACCGCGGAGTTCCACCGCAGGTAGGCGCGGTAGCGGCGCTCCACGGCCTCGTCACCGGGGAAGTACGGCTCGTCCTCGACCGCGATGGTGTTCACGTACGGGGTGGTCATCGCCGAGGGCACGGCCACCTGGCGCTCCCGGGCGCGCTTGAGCATGTTCAGCAGGATGTACCGCGCACGTGGCCCGCCACGGTCGTCGATGAGACCGTCCAGGGACTCGAGCCACTCGTTGGTCTCGTCCGGGTCGATGTCCCGGACCTGGCTGAGCAGGCCGTTGATCAGAGGTCCGGCTTCGTTGCGTGACGTCACGACTCTCTCTTCTCTCCGCGCCCGGTGAGGCGCTAGCGACATGCCCTGGCCGGAAGGTTCAGGTGGCTGGGGCTACGGTGACGCTCCCATTGTCGTGCCTTGACGTGGGCACGTCACCTTCTTGTGGTGTGAGATCCGTGACATCACTGTTTCGTATGGTGGCAGCCATCGGACGGGGGTGGAATCTGGGCGGGTCCGGGCAGATCCTGTGTGTCGGTCCGGGCGCCCCGGTACGGTGTGGGGATGAGCACACCGTCGCCGTCCGGGCGCGGTGGACGACGGAGAGAGGACACACGTGGCAGCGACCACGAACGCCGCGAGCGGTAGCGCAGGCGTCCGTTTTGGAGTGAAGGCTGGGCAGGTCGTCCAGGAGTTCGGCTACGACGACGACGTCGACTCCGGCCTGCGCAGCGCGCTGGAGGAGGCTACGGGCACCGAGCTCGTGGACGAGGAGTACGACGACGTCACGGACATGGCCCTGGTGTGGTGGCGTGAGGACGACGGCGACGTGCACGACCTGACCGACCTGCTGGTGGACACGCTGACCACCTTGGAGGACGAGGGGGTCATCTGGGTGCTCACCCCCAAGCCCGGCCGGCAGGGGCACGTGGCCGCTCCGGAGGTGGACGAGGCCGCGCGCACCGCCGGGCTGCACAGCACGAGCACCATCTCCGCGGCGGAGAACTGGAGTGGCTTCCGGCTCACCTCGCGTGGCCGCGGTCGGTGAACGACGGCGTCACCTCGCCGGGGCCGGGGACCGTCGCCGTGGGCCGGGAGGT
>CAZMDO010000770.1:0-1292 GCA_964564445.1 uncultured Ruaniaceae bacterium
CGCAGCTGCAGCAGGGACAGGGCGTCCACGTACGGGCTGCGCAGCTGCACCGCCCGGCCGAGCACCCGGTGCCCGGCGAGCAGCCGCTCCTGGCCGGTGATGTCCACCACCCACTGCCGGGTCAGCGCCATCTCCTCCAGCACCAGCTCGGCCAGGTCGTCCCGGTCCCCGAGGGCCAGGTACCGGCGGGCGATCCGCTCGTCGGTCTTGGCCAGGGACATCTCCACGTTGTCGATCATCGTGGACAGCAACGGCCAGCGCCGGTAGGCCTCCCGGAGCCGCTCCAGGTCGCCCACGGCGGCCAGCGCGGTGCCGAGGCCGAACCAGCCGGTCAGGTTGATCCGGGCCTGGGTCCAGGCGAACACCCACGGGATGGCGCGCAGGTCCTCCAGGGACTCCACGCTCAGCCCGCGGCGGGCCGGGCGGGAACCCAGCGGCAGCCAGCCGACCTCCTCCTGCGGCGTCACCTGGGCGAACCAGGGGGCGAAGTCCTCGGCGTGCACCAGCTGGAAGAACCGCTCCCGGGAGGCGGCGTCCATGGTGGCGGCCACGTCCGCGAAGTCCTTCGCGGCGGTGGCGTTGCGCTCCTCGAACGTCGGCGTGGCCTGCAGCAGCGTGGCCGCGGCCACCTGCTCCATGTGCCGGTGGGCGATCACCGGGTCGCCGTACCGGGCGGCGATCACCTCGCCCTGCTCGGTGAGCTTGAACCGGCCGTCCACGCTGCCCGGCGGCTGGGCGAGCACCGCACGGTTCGCCGGGCCGCCGCCACGACCGAGGGCACCACCGCGGCCGTGGAACAGGGTCAGGGTGATGTCGTTGCGCTCGGCCCACTGGGCGATCTGCTCCTGCGCGTCGTACAGCGCGAGGGTGGCTGCCACCGGGCCGACGTCCTTGGAGGAGTCGGAGTAGCCGAGCATGATCTCGATCCGCCGGCCGGTCTGGGCCATCCGGGCCTTCACCTGCGGCAGCTCGATCATCTCGTCCAGCGCCGCCACCGAGGACTGCAGGTCGGCGAAGGTCTCGAACAGCGGCACCACGTCCAGCACCGGCACGTCCTCGGCCGAGCCCATCGCGGCCTCGGCGAGCTGGTAGACGGCGGCCACGTCCGCGGCGGAGGTGGCGAAGGAGATCACGTAGCGGTGCGCTGCCACCACGCCGTAGCGCTTCTGGATCGCGGCGATGGAGCGGATCGTCTCCAGCACCTCTTCGCTCATCGGGCTGAGCTCCCCGCCGGCGGCCAGCTCCGCCAGCGCCTGGTTGTGCACCTTGGAGTGCTGGCGCACCTCGAACTC
>CAZMDO010000771.1:0-1290 GCA_964564445.1 uncultured Ruaniaceae bacterium
CCGAGGCGGAGATCTCCAGCCAGGGCGGCACGAACATCGTGGTGCAGCTGCCCGGCAACCCGAGCCAGGAGACCATCGACCTGGTGCAGTCGGCCGCCCAGCTGCGGTTCCGGGCGGTGCTCACCGAGGCCGGGCCGGGCCAGATCGACCCGGCGGCGCTGGCCGAGCAGCAGAGCTCCTCCGACGGCGGAGCGTCCGGGGACCAGGCATCGTCCGGTGATCAGGGCTCGTCCGGGCAGGAGGGGACCGACGGTTCCGGTGAGGATGCGACCGCCTCTCCCTCAGGCGGCACCGTCGGCGGGGCGACGGCCCGCGCCACCGGGGAGGAGCCGAGCGCGGAGGCCACCCAGGACGCGACCGACGAGCCGACCAGCGAGGCGACCGACGCACCCACCGAGGCGCCGAGCGAGCCGGCCACGGATGCGCCGCAGAGCTACACCCAGGAGGAGATCGAGGCCGCGGCGAAGCAGGCCGCGGACGCCGACGGTGATGGCGAGCTCTCCGACACCCCGGCCACCGAGCCGACCAGTGCCTCGGACACCGCCTGGATCACCGAGCAGGTGATGTTCGACTTCTACATGCTGGACTGCACCGACCCGGCGAACCTGGCCGGCGGCGGCGGGGACGACCCGGACCAGCCCCTGGTGGCCTGCGCCACGGAGGGCAACGCCAAGTACATCCTCGGTCCGGCCGAGCTCGAGGGCACCGACGTGGCCTCGGCGAACTCCGCGTTCGGCACCACCCAGTCCGGTGCGGTGACCAACGAGTACGTGGTGCAGCTGAACTTCACCTCCGAGGGCGGGGAGAAGTTCAAGGAGGTCTCCGAGCGGCTGGCCTCGCTCACCTCCACCGGCCGGAACCGGTTCGCGATCGTGCTTGACCGGCTGGTGATCTCGGCACCGTCGGTCAGCCAGGTGATCGCCGGCGGTCAGGCGGAGATCTCCGGCTCCGCGGCGAACCCGTTCACCCGGGACCAGACGGTGGCGCTGGCGAACCAGCTGAACTACGGCTCGCTGCCGATCACGTTCGACCTGCGCAGCCAGGAGGAGATCTCCGCGACGCTGGGCACGGAGCAGCTCGAACGCGGCATCCTCGCTGGTCTGATCGGGCTGGGCCTGGTGGTCATCTACTCGATCGCCCAGTACCGTGGTCTGGCGATCGTCACCCTGCTCAGCCTGGTGGTGGCCGGGGCGCTCACCTACGGATCGATCACGGCGCTCTCGGCGCTGATCGGGTACCGGCTGTCCCTGGCCGGTGTCGCCGGTCTGATCATCGCGATCGGTATCACCG
>CAZMDO010000772.1:0-1287 GCA_964564445.1 uncultured Ruaniaceae bacterium
CCAGGCGGGCCATCTCGTACCCGGCCGGTGCGCGCCAGCGGCGGTCCCAGGAGGCGCGGCCGAACAGGTCGTAGGCCTCCTCGGTCTGCCCGAGCGCGGTCAGGGTCAGGGCGAGGTGGTAGTGGGCGGTCATGTCCGCCGGGGTCGGGTGGTAGGCGGTGAGCGCGGCGACCGCCCGGTGCAGGTGCTCGGCGGCGTCGACCCAGCGGCCCTGCCGCAGCCGACGGATGCCGACTGCGGTGTGGGCAGCCGGGTTCTCCGGCTCCCGGCGCAGCGCCTCGGCCCAGTACGGCTCCGGGGAGCGGGTGGCGTGCCGGTACTGGACCAGGTGCCCGGCGATGTCCACCAGCTCGGCCACGGTGCGCACCTGCTCCGGGGGAGCGGGTTCGCGGGCCGGCTGCATGGTGCCGGTCGAGTCCTCGGGGTCCGCTGCCGGCGCCGGAAGCCGGTGCTCGAGCAGGAGGTGGCCGTCGCTACGCACCTCGATGCGCAGCATCTTCTCGCCCGGCACGTCCGCCACGTCCCAACGCACCGGCTCGTCCGGTGCCGCCGGGCCGGCCCAGGAGGCGAGCGCATCGGCAGCGGCGAGCGCCTGCCCGGGTGCCGCCAGCGCCTGCCCGGGTGCGCCCAGCGCCCCAGGACGGTCCTGACCCGGGTGGGCTCCGCCGTCGGGCAGGAGAAGTATCTGCAGCTGCTCGTGCCGACGGGTGGGCACCACCCCTACGTGCAGCCCGCTCCTAGTCCGCCGGGCCGCCAGCGCCACCTCCTCGGTCGCCTGCTGCACCGGGCCGATGTCCCGGATCGGGTACCACCGCTGGGCGAACACCTTGGTCTCCCCGGGAGCGAGGAAGGCGAAGTCCGGCTGGTTGTCGGTGAACACCCCGGCCATCAGCTCCACGTAGGCCGAACCGTCGTCGGCCAGGTTCGCCTCCCAGGCGCGGCCGAACGCGGAGCTGCCCCAGGTCCACAGCTTCTTGCCGACGGACAGACGCCGGTCGGCCACGTGCACGAACCCCACCCGGGAGCGGTGGTCGTAGCCGCCGAAGAAGTCGTGGTCGGTGCGGGTGACCATGTAGGAGGTGGGCACCAGGATGTTCTGCCACCAGTCCAGCCGGTCGCCGGTGACCTGCTCGCCGGAGGCGGCGGTGAAGGTGCGGTCGCGGCGGGCCGGGTAGTCCAGGTCGTAGTAGGGCCGGTCGGCCACCGGGTAGGCGCACACTGCACGCTTGGCATGGTCGGCGACCATCGACACGTCGGTGGGGAAGAACGCCTGGTAGTCGGTGTGCA
>CAZMDO010000773.1:0-1287 GCA_964564445.1 uncultured Ruaniaceae bacterium
AGGTCCGGGGCAGCGAGGACGGCCTGACGGCGATCTACCGCGGCTTCTACATCTCCGCTCTCGTGGGTGCTGTGCTCGCCGCGATCGCCGCGTTCGTCTACCTGCCCTCCAGCTTCGCCGCCCTCCCGGGGGTGGGGGAGGCGCTCGCCGACCACGGTGGTGACCCCCGCCTGGTCTCCGCGCTCGCCGTGGTCGTCGGCGTGGTGCTCGCCGGGGTGATCCTCGCCCTGACCGGTCACTTCACCGGCACCACCGCCAAGCCCACCCGCACCGTGGCCGCCACCTCCAAGACCGGCGCCGCCACCGTGGTGCTCTCCGGCATCGGCGTGGGCTTCGAGTCGGCCGTGTACACCGCCGGCATCATCGCCGCCGCGCTCTGCGGCCTGTTCCTGCTCGCCGGCGGCTCGATCTGGCTCTCCCTGTTCCTCATCGCGCTCGCCGGCTGCGGCCTGCTCACCACGGTCGGGGTGATCGTGGCGATGGACACCTTCGGCCCGGTCAGCGACAACGCCCAGGGCATCGCCGAGATGTCCGGCGAGGTGGACGAGGAGGGTGCGCAGATCCTCACCGACCTGGACGCCGCCGGCAACACCACCAAGGCGATCACCAAGGGCATCGCGATCGCGACCGCCGTGCTCGCTGCCACCGCCCTGTTCGGCTCCTACGGCGACGCCGTCTCCACCGCGATCGCCTCCGCCGGTGCGAACGTGGCGGACATGACCGACGGGGTCGTGGCCGCGATGGTCAACTACGAGATCATCTCCCCGGTCACCCTGGTCGGTGTGATCCTCGGCGCCGCCGTGGTGTTCCTGTTCTCCGGCCTGGCCGTGGACGCCGTCACCCGCGCCGCCGGCGCGATCGTTCTCGAGGTGCGCCGGCAGTTCAAGGACCACCCGGGCATCATGACCGGCGAGACCCGCCCGGAGTACGGCCGCGTGGTGGACATCTGCACCAAGGACTCGCTGCGTGAGCTGGCCACCCCCGGTCTGCTCGCCGCGTTCTCCCCGATCGCGGTGGGCTTCGGCCTCGGCGTCGGACCGCTCGCCGGGTTCCTCGGCGGGGCGATCGCCGCCGGTGTGCTGATGGCGGTGTTCCTGGCCAACTCCGGTGGCGCCTGGGACAACGCGAAGAAGATCGTCGAGGACGGCCACTACGGCGGCAAGAACTCCGAGGCGCACGCCGCCACGGTCATCGGCGACACCATCGGCGACCCGTTCAAGGACACCGCCGGCCCGGCCATCAACCCGCTGATCAAGGTGATGAACCTGGTCTCGGTGCTGATCGCCC
>CAZMDO010000774.1:0-1281 GCA_964564445.1 uncultured Ruaniaceae bacterium
GGTTAGGCTCTGGTAGATCTCGCGAGCGAGGTATCGTTTGAGGCAGCGCATGATGTCCTTCTTTGAGAGGCCTTCACCCGTGCGGCGTCGGACATAGGCGCGGGTACGTTCGTCGTAACGCATCCGTACCAGCACGATCGTGTGTAGGGCGTTGTTCGCGCCGCGGTCGCCGCCGCGATTGAGCCGGTGGCGGTGGGTGCGACCGGAGGAAGCGGGGATCGGGGCGACGCCGGCGAGGTGAGCGAAAGCGGCCTCGGATCGCATGCGCTCGGGGTTGTCGCCGGCCGAGACCAGCAACTGCCCGGCGGTCTCGGGTCCGACGCCGAAGACTTCCAGCAGGGCGGGAGCTGCCTGTGCGATGAGCGGGCCGATCTGGGCATCGAGTTCGGTGATCTCGGCGTCCATGGCTTGGTGGCGACGAGCCAGGCGGCGTAGCGCCGCTCGGGTCGCGGTCAGGGGACTGGAGAGATCCTCGCCGGGTCGTGAGCGGGCCAGGGTACGGATCAGTGAGGCACGATCGAGGCTGGCGACCTGCTCGCGCAGCACTGCTGGTGCTGAGACGAGCAGCCCACGGATCTGGTTGATCGCTTGCGTGCGGGCCTTGACCGCGCTGCGGCGCGCGACCCGCAGCACTCGCACGGCCTCGACGAGGCCATCGCGGCTCTTCGGCGTCCCGGTCGCCCGCCCGCACAGCACCGCGGTCGCGGCAGCGTAGGCGTCGATAGGGTCCGATTTGCCTTGCATTCTGCGGGTCTTGCGGTCGGGCCGGTCGACATCCAGGACTGAGATCCCCGCGGCAGAAAGGACCCGGGCGAGCTCGGCACCGTAAGCACCCGTGCCCTCGATGCCGACCGCGACCACACTCCCGTGCCGGCCCATCCAGTCCAGCAGATCCCGGTAGCCACCGATGGTGGCGGGGAACTCACGGTCGGCCAGATGCCGGCCAACCTGATCGATCACCGCTGCGTGGTGGGTCAGGCCGTGAGTGTCGACCCCACCAGTGATCTGCGGGAGGTCGTGCTTCGAATCATCCTGCGTCATGCTAGTCATGTCCGTCCTTGCGAATGCGTTCCTGGGGCGGCACGCGCCGGTCGGGCGGGTGGACAAGACAGTGATGGGGCTTCTCGACCAAGCTCCTATGAAGTCACAAGCACCCGTCCGGCCGCGTGCAGGTGACGCCCCGGCAGGCCGACAAATCCCAAACAGGACAGTCAAGACGTCAGTCAGTCGGAGGGTCAGACCCACCAGCAACGTCACCACCACCATCATCACTGTCAGTCG
>CAZMDO010000775.1:0-1278 GCA_964564445.1 uncultured Ruaniaceae bacterium
ATGCTGGACATGGCCACGCTGTCGATCGTCGTAGTACTTACCGGGCGCGCTCACGCGACCGTCTGACTCGACGATCCCAGCTGAGCGCGCACCCCTCGACCACCCGTGACCGGGCCGAGGGGTTTTTGTTTGTCCACCGCAGGTCCGCACTCGAACGCAGGAGGAGAGATGGCCGACGCGCCACATCCCACGCCGCCGCGTCCGCGTCCGCCGAAGCCAGCCCTGGCTCCGGCCGAGCGCGGCGCACCCGTGACCGGGGAGCCGATGACCGGCGCCCAGTCGGTCGTCCGCTCCCTCGAGGCGGTCGGCGTCGACACGGTGTTCGGCATCCCCGGCGGGGCGATCCTCCCGGTCTACGACCCGCTGTTCGACTCCTCGATGCGGCACATCCTGGTCCGGCACGAGCAGGGCGCCGGGCACGCCGCGCAGGGATATGCCTCCGCCTCCGGCAAGGTCGGCGTGTGCATGGCCACCTCCGGCCCGGGGGCCACCAACCTGGTCACCCCGCTGGCGGACGCGCACATGGACTCGGTGCCGATGGTGGCCATCACCGGCCAGGTCGCTGCCGGGGCGATCGGTACCGACGCGTTCCAGGAGGCGGACATCGTCGGCATCACCATGCCGATCACCAAGCACTCCTTCCTCATCACCGATCCGGCGGAGATCCCGGCCCGGATCGCCGAGGCGTTCCACATCGCCAGCACCGGCCGACCCGGGCCCGTGCTGGTGGACATCGCCAAGAGTGCCATGCAGGCCCAGACCACCCACGTCTGGCCGCCGCAGCACCTGGACATCCCCGGCTACCGACCCACCGCCAAGCCGCACCTGAAGCAGATCAAGGAGGCGGCCCGGCTGCTGGCCACCTCCCGCCGGCCGGTGCTGTACGTGGGTGGCGGGGCGATCCGCGCGAACGCGGCCGCCGAGCTGCTCGCGCTGACGAACCTGTCCGGGGCACCGGTGGTCACCACGCTGATGGCCCGCGGCGTGCTGCCGGACACCCACCCGCAGCACCTGGGCATGCCCGGGATGCACGGCACGGTGGCCGCGGTGGCCGCACTGCAGAAGGCGGACCTGGTGGTGGCCCTCGGCGCCCGGTTCGACGACCGGGTCACCGGCCGGCTGGACTCCTTCGCCCCCGGCGCCACCGTGGTGCACGCCGACATCGACCCGGCGGAGATCTCCAAGAACCGGATCGCTGACGTGCCGATCGTCGGCGACCTCAAGGACGTGCTGGTGGACCTGGCCGCCGAGCTGGAGCGCGAGCAGGCCCAGCACGGC
>CAZMDO010000776.1:0-1272 GCA_964564445.1 uncultured Ruaniaceae bacterium
GGTCGTGCCGTCCAACCACGTGCTGGAGCTGTCGGGGGCTGACCGCCGCGGGTGTCAGGGTGGCTGGCCGAGGTGATGAACGCCATCGGACCGCATGTGCAGTCGGTAGGGATGAACGCCTCCGAGCTGGAGCGGCTGGTGGGGCCTGGCGCGCCGGGGGAGCGGGCCGCGCAGTTCGCCCAGGCGGCCGGCTGCAGGTCGCACCGGCCCTGGCTACCGCGCCTCCGTGGTGTCCACGCCCTACCTGTCCATGCCGCGTTCGACGATCGGGCTCGGCGACACGTTCGTCAGCGGGGACCTGCTCGTGCAGGGCAACCCGTCCATCTGACCGGAGGAGAAGAGATGCAGCAGCCCCAGACCCTGACCGGACGCCGAGCGATCGTCACCGGGGGAGGTGTGGGCATCGGGCTGGGCATCGTCCGCCAGCTCGCGGGCGCCGGCGCGCAGGTGGCGCTGACCACGCACAGCCGGTCCGCGGATGAGGTGGTGGAGAGCCTCGCGGCGGACGGGGTGACCGTGCTGGGTGCCCAGCTGGACGCCACCGACAGCGGCGCGGTCACGCAGGTGGTGAACGAGCTCGCGGGGCGCCTCGACGGGCTCGATGTGCTGGTGAACAACGCCGGTGGCCTGATCGGCCGGCACACCTTCGCCGAGACCAGCGACGAGCACTGGGCGAGAGTGTGGAACGTGAACGTGACCTCGACGTTCTACGTCTCCCGGGCGGCGTTGGCGCACCTGGGCGAGGGCGGCCGGGTCGTCAACATCTCTTCGTTGGCGGGGGCGAACGGCGGCGGGAACGGGTCGGGGCCGTATGCCACGGCCAAGGCGGCGGTCGACGGGTTCACCAGGGCACTGGCCAAGGAGGTGGCAGCCGATGGCATCACGGTGAACTCGATCGCTCCGGGTCTGATCCTGGACACCCCGTTCCACGAGACGTTCACCCCGAAGGAGGCGCAGCAGAAGACGATCGAGGGCATCCCGGTGGGCCGGCCCGGCTACCCGGCCGACGTTGCTGCTGCGGTGGAGTACTTGGCCCGAGCGGATTCCGGGTTTGTGACCGGGACGGTGCTGGACCTGAACGGGGGAGTGCACTTCTCCTGACCTCGGACGCCCGGGCACAGCAACTCGAGGCAGGACTGCCCAGAGCAGACAATCTGCCTATCCGGCAGCCGCCGAGTTGATCTCACGCACGACGGCGGAGCTCGCCTAGGGTGCGCACTGAGATGTGTCAAGTTTTTCGGACAGTCGTAGTGGTGTTGCTTGGTTCTCAGG
>CAZMDO010000777.1:0-1270 GCA_964564445.1 uncultured Ruaniaceae bacterium
TGTGCTGGCACCGGCGCTGCTGCTCGTGGCGGAGGTCGGTTGCGCATCGTCGGAACAGGCCGCCAGGCCGAGGAGCAGGAGCAGGGCGCCCGCGCCGGCGAGCGGTGCCCTGGTCACGACGCCTCCCCCGGCAGCGTGATCGTCACCCGGCGGTTGAGTGCCTTGCCCTCGTCGGTCGCGTTCGTGGCCACCGGTTCGTGCTCCCCCCGGCCCTCGGTGCTGAGCTCGATGCCGTCCGGCAGCAGCGGCTCGAGCGCGTCGGCCACGGCGTCGGCGCGCCGTTCGGACAGGTCCTGGTTGTGCGCGTCGGAGCCGACGGAGTCGGTGTGCCCGACCACGCTGATGGTGCCAGTGACCCCGGACTCGGCGATCCTGTCCGCCACGCGCTGGATCTCCTCCTGGGCCGCGTCGGTCAGCGTCGCCTCGTCGATGTCGAAGAGCACGTCCGAGGACAGGTCCAGCGAGCGGGTGTCGCCATCGCTACGGCTGCTCAGCGCCGAGTCCTCCACCCGCTCGTGGGTGGTCAGCGGCACCTGGAAGAAGGTCGGGTCGGCGACGGCGGCGATCGCCTCCTGGTCCACCGCCGGCCAGCCCATGCCCACGACGATCGGGCCGTCCTCGGCGACGATCGGCTCCATGGGTCCGTCGGTGACCGGCACGCCGGGGAAGATCTGCCCGGCCACCCGCAGCGTGACGGTCTCCAGGTCCGGCGGGATCGGCGCGAGCGCGGCGGACACGGCGTAGGCGGTGCCCGGTTCGGGTTCGTCCGGCAGGGCCGAGGTGAAGGACTGGCAGATGCAGTCATACAGGGTGTCCCCGGTGTACAGGGTGGTGTAAGCGGTCATGCTCGCCAGGTCGATGATCGCCACGTCGCCCAACGTCTCGGTGCCACCCTGCGGCGGAGAGAGCGCGGACTGGCTGCCGAACGCCTCGGTCAGCGTGAGCACATCACCACCGGTGGAGTCCGGGGTGTAACCGATCGACCAGTAGACCATCGTGGCACCCTCGACCCGGCGCACCCCGTGCACGCTGACCAGGACGTCCAGCACGGTCTCGGGCCGTGTCCTCGGTGGAGGGCGTCAATGCCTGCCCGAGGATCGGCAGGTCCTCCTCGGCGTGCGCGGGTGCCGCCGGCGATGCCCCGGTGAGCCCCAGCGTCACCGCCGCCACCGCGCAGATCCCGCTTCGTGCCCACACCGGATGTCCTCGCCCCCTGCGAACCACCATGGCAGCACCCTACGAAACCTGCCGCGGCGATCACAACCACCCG
>CAZMDO010000778.1:0-1269 GCA_964564445.1 uncultured Ruaniaceae bacterium
GCCGGGCCGCAGACCCCTGCCCCAGCCCCCGCACCCACGACCACCCAGGACGGAGACGACCGATGACCTACGCCGGAGACCTGACCCCTGCTCAAGCCTGGGAGGTGCTCCAGGAGAACCCGCATGCGGTGCTCGTGGACGTGCGCACCAAGGCCGAGTGGTCCTTCGTCGGCGTGCCGGACACCTCTGGGATCGGGCGCACCACCGCGTTCGTGGAGTGGAACACCTACCCCGAGGGCACCCGGAACGAGCAGTTCCTCGAGCAGCTCGGACAGGCGGGCGTCACCCAGGAGGCGCCGGTGCTGTTCCTGTGCCGCTCCGGTGCGCGTTCGCTCGCCGCGGCTGAGGCCGCCACCGCCGCCGGGTTCGGACCCGCCTACAACGTGCTCGACGGGTTTGAGGGCGCCACCAACACCGACGGCCACCGCGGTGACGCCGGCTGGCGCGCCGAGGGTCTGCCCTGGAAGCAGTCATGAGCGACCCGCGCCCCGTCTCGTCCCTGCCCGAGGGCCTCGGCGCCGACACCCTGGCGATCCGCGGCGGCCAGCAGCGCACCGCCTTCGGGGAGACCGCCGAGCCGATCTTCCTCACCCAGGGCTATGTCTATGAGCATGCCGCCGACGCCGAGGCCGCGTTCGCCGGCCAGGCCGACCGGTTCATCTACTCCCGCTACGGCAACCCGACCGTCTCCGCGTTCGAGGAGCGGATGCGCCTGATCGAGGGCGCGGAGGCCTGCTACGCCACCGCCACGGGCATGTCCGCGGTGTTCACGGCGCTGGCCGCGCTGGTCAAGTCCGGCAGCCGGATCGTGGCGGGCAACGCCCTGTTCGGTGCCACGTTCACCGTGCTGAACCAGATCCTCGGCAAGTGGGGGGTGCAGACCGACTACGTGCGCGCGCACGTCATCTCCGACTGGGAGGAGGCGCTGGCCACCCCGGCGGACGTGGTGCTGTTCGAGACGCCGTCCAACCCGATGCAGGACCTGGTGGACGTGGCCAAGGTGAGCGAGCTGGCCCACCGGGCGGGCGCCGTCGTCATCCTGGACAACGTGTTCGCCACCCCGGTGCTGCAGAAACCGCTGCAGCTCGGCGTGGACGTGGTGGTCTACTCCGCCACCAAGCACATCGACGGCCAGGGCCGGGTGCTCGGCGGGGCGATCCTCGGCTCCCGGGACTACATCGAGGGCCCGGTGAAGCAGCTCATCCGCGCCACCGGCCCCACGCTCAGCCCGTTCAACGCCTGGGTGCTGCTCAAGGGTCTGGAGACGCT
>CAZMDO010000779.1:0-1265 GCA_964564445.1 uncultured Ruaniaceae bacterium
GACCCCAGCCGCACGCACATCACCCTGGTGGAGATGATGCCCGCAGTGCTCGGCCCGTTCCGGGACGACATCCAGGACTACACCAAGCGCGCCCTGGAGAGGCGAGGCGTCGATCTGCGCCTGGGCACCGCCGTCAAGCAGGTCCGCCCCGACGGTGTGGTGGTGGGCGAGGAGGAAGAGCTCATCCCGGCCGAGGTGATCATCTGGGCCTCCGGCGTGGCCCCGCACGACACCGTGGCCGACTGGGGCCTGCCGCAGGGCCGCGGCAACCGGATCCGGGTGGATGACCACCTGCAGGTGCAGGGCCTGGACCGGGTGTGGGCGGCCGGCGACATCGCCGTGGAGGACGGCGACCGCGCACTCCCCCAGCTCGCCCAGCCCGCCATGCAGACCGGCGCGTACATCGGCACCCTGCTGGCGGCCAGGATCGCCGGCGAGGAACCACCCGGCCGGTTCTCCTACCGCGACCTGGGCACGATGGCCACCATCGGCCGCTCCGCCGCCGTCGCCGAGATCCCGCGCCTCCCCTCGATCACCGGCCTGCCCGCCTGGCTGATCTGGATGGCCGTGCACCTCTACCAGCTGCTCGGCAACCGCAACCGGCTCGCCGCCATGATCAACCTCGGCGCCCGCTACCTGTTCTGGGGCCGCACGCACAACGCGATCGTCGGCGAGACCCGCCACCGGGTCACCATCCCCGAGGAGTAGCCGCCCAGCCGCTCACGCACTCGCCGCCGGCCGGCCCGAGGAGTGCACCACCTCGAACAGCTCGATCAGCTGGGTGGTCTCCAGCAGGAAGCAGACCGCCTCGGGCGGGTCGTACATGCGCACCGTGTGCTGGTAGGCCAGGTGCCCCAGCAGCGCCAGCACCGCCGAGTCCATGAACGTCACCCCGGAGGCGTCCACCTCCACCGGCCCGCCGCGCACGGCGATCTCCCGCACAAGCTCGGCCAGCGCTTCGGTCACACTCACGTCCACCGACCCGGCCAGCTCCAGCCGGCTCGGTGGGAATCCCGGAAGAAGACGCACAGAACCGGCCGGGTCAGCCTCGAGCGATGTCACGGTGTCCCCCGAATGGACGTGGTGATGGGTGGTGCCCCTGCGTCAGTGCGGTGGCCCACACCTGCTCTCCGACTGTAAACGCTTGTCACCAGCATGCAACCCGAACGCAAAGAACTGCTCACGCTTCCTCCAGCGACGTGCCGGCTGGCCACCTGCGCGATGGTGCGGGTGACGTGCCTGCGCACGGAGGCTTCGCCGTCGGC
>CAZMDO010000780.1:0-1263 GCA_964564445.1 uncultured Ruaniaceae bacterium
ACACCTGCAGCCGCATCAGCGTGCCGACCTCGTGGGTGTCGTCGTCGACCCGGTCGAGGATCTCCCCGACCGCCTGCTCCGAGAGGGTGGCCAGCGGCTGACGCAGGGCGGCGGTGAGCAGGTCACGGCGCAGCGTGCCCTCCGCGCGGTCCACCACGGCGCTCCAGACCACCCGGCCGACGGTGTCCGCGAGCGCGGCACCGACCACGCACAGGGCGAGCAGCCCCACCAGGGCGGCGGTCGGGTCCTCCGCGAGGGCGCCTGCCACCACCGTGCCCAAGGTCTGCCCGATCGCGGCGCTGGCGCTGCCGATCAGGGCGAGCGCGGTGGCCGGGCGGCGCAGGCGGCGCAGGTCCACCCGGCGCGCGGGGTCCTGCTGGTAGTCAGGTGCGGCCGGGGTGGTGCTGCGGGACGGGGTTGCGGTCGAGGTCATGGCGGACCAACTCTAGGTTTGCCCACCGACACCCGTCGCCTCTATTTCCGCGCTGGGGCAAGGAAGGTCGCGCACATCACAGGGGCAGGTCCGCCGCGGTGGCTGCCTGTCCAGGTGGCCGGCCTGTCTCGGTGGCCCGCCGGTCCCGGTGGCCGGCCCGCCCGGGTGGCCGGCCCGCCGGGTGAGCACAGAGGACGGCGACCGTCCCTGGCCAGGGACGGTCGCCGTCGTCGAGATGGTGCTCGGCTCAGCCGAGCTCGGCACCCTCAGGCCGGACTCGAGGGTGCCGGGTGGGGCCGGTCAGCCGAGCTTCTGCCCTGCGGAGCGCAGCCACTGGCAGGCCTCCACGATCCGGTCGGCCATCCCGGCCTCGGCCAGCTTGCCCCAGGCGCGCGGGTCGTAGGCCTTCTTGTTGCCCACCTCGCCGTCGACCTTGAGCACGCCGTCGTAGTTGGTGAACATGTGCGCCACGGCCGGGCGGGTGAACGCGTACTGGGTGTCGGTGTCGATGTTCATCTTGATCACCCCGTTGTCCACCGCGGTGGCGACCTCCTCCGACGTGGAGCCGGAGCCACCGTGGAACACCAGGTCGAACGGCTTGTCCTTGCCCACCTCGGCACCCACGGCGGACTGGATCTCACCGAGGATCTCCGGGCGCAGCTTCACGTGGCCCGGCTTGTACACGCCGTGCACGTTGCCGAAGGTCAGCGCGGTCAGGTAGCGGCCCTTCTCGCCGGTGCCGAGCGCACGCACGGTGGCCAGGCCGTCCTCGACCGTGGTGTAGAGCTTCTCGTTGATCTCGTGGGCGACGCCGTCCTCCTCGCCGCCGA
>CAZMDO010000781.1:0-1262 GCA_964564445.1 uncultured Ruaniaceae bacterium
TGGCGGTGTGCCCGTAGGCCACGGCGTGCGGGCCGCAGGCGTTGTTGCCGATCAGTCCGCCGAGGGTGGCGCGCGCCTGGCTGGAGGGGTCCGGGCCGAACCGCAGCCCGTGCACGGCGGCGGCCTTCTGCAGGTCGGTGAGGATCACCCCAGGCTGCACCCGGGCGGTGCGCGCCTCCGGGTCGAGCTCGAGGATGGCGTTCAGGTGCCGGGAGAACTCGATCACCACCCCGGGGCCCACCGCGTTGCCGGCGATCGAGGTGCCGCCTCCGCGGGAGGTGATCGGCACGCCGTGGGAGCGGGCCACCTCCAGGGCGGCGACCACGTCGTCGGTGGTGCGGGGGAAGACCACCACCTGCGGTACCACCCGGTAGTTCGAGGCATCGGTGGAGTACTCGGCACGCCGCCGGGAGCTGGCATCCACCTCACCCTGGACCGCGGCGCGCAGCGCGGTGATCAGCTCGGTGCTGGCTTCGGTCTCGGTGCTCACGCTCGACACCCTTGCAGTCTGCCACGCACGCTCCAGGGCCGTGTGCGCCCGCCCACAGTGCAGACCAGCGGCCGCGCACCGGTTCGCGCACCACCTCTCCCGCCATCGAGGTCCCCGAGATGCCGGGTGCCAGCGCCGGCGACCAGTCATTTCAGGGACGTCGATCGGGTGGGGCGGTGCGGGATGGGTCTGGGCGGGCCGGGGTCGGGGCGGGCCGGGCCGGTGGGCGGGCGGGGCGAGATGGGCCGGTGGACGAGGCACCGCGTCAGCCGGTGAAGTCGAAGGCGTCCTCGGTCAGGGCCGGCACGGTCCAGGTGCCCTCGTTCCCGCCGGAGTCGGTGCCGGTGAGCGCGTAGCCCGGCAGCAGCAGCACCCCCGCACTGGTGGTGGCCCGGACCAGGGTGAGCTCCGCCGTCGTGATCTGGACCTGCCGGAGGGGCCACGGGACTGGCGACCCGGGCGTGAGCAGCTCGGCGGGGGTGGCCGGGAGCGCTGGGCTCGCGGTGGTCTGGTCGCCGCCAGGGGTGCCGGGCAGGGTGACGGGGGCGCCCGCGCCGGCGGTCACCAGGGCGGGCCCGGTCGGGCTGAACCGTGGGTCGGACAGCCGCTGCACCGCCTCGGTCGGGCTGATCAGCGGGTAGTCCCCGAGCTCGTACGGGGTGGCGACAGAGCCCCAGACGGCGGCGATGCCGTCGGCGACGATGGTGGCGCTGATCGTCACGCCGGTGGGCTGCCCGCCGGCCAGCAGGGTGCCGGTGACGGTCGCGCTGCC
>CAZMDO010000782.1:0-1256 GCA_964564445.1 uncultured Ruaniaceae bacterium
CGAGGTGTCCTTGATGCTGATGATGAACTGGTTGCCCAGCGGCGGGATCATCCGCTTGAACGCCTGCGGCCAGATCACCTTCAGCATGGTGATGTGGTGGCTCATCCCCAGGGACCGGCCCGCCTCCATCTGCCCCTTGTCGATCGACTGCACCGCCCCGCGGACGATCTCGGCGATGTAGGCACCGGAGTTGATGCCGATCACGATGATGCCGGCGAGCAGCGAGGGCAGGGTGTACTGGATGATCAGCGGCAGGGCGAAGTACAGCCAGATCGCCTGCACCAGCAGCGGGGTACCGCGGACCACCTCGATGTACACGCTGGCGATGGCATAGACCACCTTGAACCGGCTCAGCCGGGCCAGGCCGAAGATCGCGCCGAGCACGAAGCCGATCAGCAGGCCGACCACCGAGACCAGCAGGGTGTACATCAGGCCGACGGCCAGCTGTGGCAGGAACTCCACCACACCGACCCAGTTGAAGTCCCACAGGGTTCTCATCGGCCGGGCACCTTCCGCATCAGGGCAGGGGCATACCTGCCGGCATCCAGGAGCATGCGCTCAGGTCAGCTGACCTGCAGCTCGGCCAGCTCGTCCAGCCACTCCGGCTCGCTGCCGAACCACGAGGAGTAGATCTCGGCGTAGGTGCCGTCCTCGATCATCTCCGCCAGCGCGGTGTTCATCGCATCGACCAGCTCCTCGTTGCCCTGCGCCACGGCGATGCCGTAGTTCTGCGCCTCGAGCAGCTCACCGACGATCTTCAGCGAGTCGCCGCCGGTGGTCTGGATGTAGTACTCCACGTTCGGGGCGTCGTAGAGCACCGCGTCCGAGCCGCCGCCCTCGACCGAGAGGTAGGCCTGGTCGAGCTGCTCGTAGGTGTTCGCGGTGGCGCCCTCGATGTTGTTCTGGATGTAGTCGGCGCTGGTGGAGCCGAGCCGGGTGGCGATGGTCAGCCCCTCCAGGTCCGCCACGCTGGTGATGGTGGTGTTGTCCACCGGCACGCCGATGCGCAGACCCGACTGGTAGTACGGGCTGGTGAAGTCCACGACCTCGCCGCGCTCCTCGGTGATGGTGATGCCGGCGATGGCGATGTCGAAGGTGCCGGTCTGCAGACCGGGGATGATGCCGTCGAAGTTGGTGGTCTCCAGCTCGATGTCGAACCCGACCCGGTCGGCGATCTCGTTGATGATGTCGATGTCGAAGCCGACGTACTCGCCGTCCTCCTTGAACTCGAACGGCACGAACGAGGTGTCCGAGGC
>CAZMDO010000783.1:0-1254 GCA_964564445.1 uncultured Ruaniaceae bacterium
GGACGAAGGCGATCGGCCCGCCGTCGACCGCCTCCGGGGCCACGTGCCCCACGCACAACCCGGTGGTCCCGCCGGAGAACCGGCCGTCGGTGAGCAGCAGCACGGTCTTGCCCAGCCCGGCGCCCTTGATCGCGCCGGTGATGGCGAGCATCTCCCGCATCCCCGGCCCGCCCTTGGGCCCCTCGTAGCGGATCACCACCACGTCGCCGTCGGTGATGGTGCCGTCCTCGAGGGCGTCCATCGCGGCCCGCTCCCGGTCGAACACGCGGGCAGTGCCCTGGAACACCGACTCGTCGAACCCTGCGGACTTCACCACTGCACCCTCCGGGGCGAGGCTGCCGCCGAGGATGGTGATCCCGCCGGTGGGGTGGATCGGGTCGGTCATCGCGCGCAGGATCTTCCCGTCCGGGTCGGGGGGTGCCACGTCGGCGAGGTTCTCGGCCACGGTCTTGCCGGTGACGGTCAGGCAGTCCCCGTGCAGCAGCCCGGCGTCCAGCAGCGCCTTCATGATCACCGGCACGCCGCCGATCCGGTCCACGTCGTTCATCACGTACCGGCCGAACGGCTTCAGGTCGCCCAGGTGCGGCACCCGGGAGGCGACCCGGTCGAAGTCGGCCATGGTCAGGTCCACCTCGGCCTCGTTGGCGATCGCGAGCAGGTGCAGCACGGCGTTGGTGGAACCGCCGAAGGCCATCACCACGGCGATGGCGTTCTCGAACGCCTCCTTGGTCATGATGTCCCGGGCGGTGATGCCCTGGCGGAGCAGCTCCACCACGGCCTGGCCGGAGCGGTGGGCGAAGGTGTCCCGGCGCCGGTCGGCCGAGGGCGGCGCGGCCGAGCCGGGCAACGACATGCCCATCGCCTCGGCCACCGAGGCCATCGTGTTGGCGGTGTACATGCCACCGCACGCACCCTCACCGGGGCAGATGGCGCGTTCGATGCGGTCCACGTCGTCGGTGGACATCAGCCCGCGAGCGCAGGCACCGACCGCCTCGAATGCGTCGATGATGGTGACGTCCTTCTCGGTGCCGTCGGAGAGCTTGACGAAACCCGGCATGATCGAGCCGGCGTAGAGGAACACGCTGGCCAGGTCCAGCCGGGCTGCCGCCATCAGCATGCCGGGCAGCGACTTGTCACAACCGGCGAGCAGCACCGAGCCGTCCAGCCGCTCGGCCATCATCACCGTCTCCACGCTGTCGGCGATCACCTCGCGGGAGACCAGGGAGAAGTGCATCCCCTCGTGGCCCATGGAGA
>CAZMDO010000784.1:0-1250 GCA_964564445.1 uncultured Ruaniaceae bacterium
GTGCCCGCGTCGATCAACGCCGCGCTGGTGGCCGCCCGGCGGGCCGGCACCTACGTGCAGGTGGGGATGGTGCCGGACGAGCCGGCCGGGATCGCCCTGGCGCCGATGATCGCCAAGGAGCTCACCGTGCGCGGATCGTTCCGGTTCAACGACGAGATCGACGCCGCGATCGACCTGCTCGCCGCCCGCCCCGAGCTGGAGCAGGTGCTCACGCACACCTTCCCGGCCGCTGATGCGCTGGCCGCGTTCGCCGCCGCCCAGGACTCCGACGCCTCTGGCAAGGTGCTGCTCGACCTGGCCACCGACCACGACGCCGCCTGAGCACGACGTCACCTGGAGGGGATCTGCGTTGAAGATCGTCATCACCGACTGTGACCACGCCACCATCGAGGCCGAGCAGGCGGTGGCCGACGCTGCCGGTCATGAGCTGGTGCTCGCCCGGTGCACCACCGAGGCGGAGGTGGTCGCGAGCGCGGCCGGGGCCGATGCGCTGGTGGTGCAGTACGCCCCGATCACCGCCGCCGTGCTGGACGCGCTGCCGTCCGTGCGCGCCATCGGCCGCTACGGCGTGGGCGTGGACACCCTCGATGTGGCGGCCGCGAGCGAGCGTGGGGTGGCGGTGTGCAACGTGCCCGACTACGGCACCGAGGCGGTCTCCGACCATGCGATCGCCCTGGCGCTGGCGACGGTGCGCGGGCTGCGGGTGCTCGACCGGCAGGCACGCAGCGGGGCGCCCGACCTGGGGCGGGCCACGCCGATCCGGCAGCTGTCCACGTTGCGTTTCGGGGTGCTCGGCTTCGGGCGGATCGGGCGGGCCACGGCCCGCAAGGCGGCCGGGGTCGGCTTCGACGTGGCCGTGACCGACATCCTGCTCCAGGCCGACACCCGCACCGCGGAGGGCTGGCCGGTGCTCACGCTGGCGGACCTGCTGGCACGCAGCGACGTGCTGTCCGTGCACACGCCGCTGGACCCGAGCACGCACCACCTGCTCAATGCCGAGACGCTCGCGCAGCTGCCGGCCGGGGCGACCGTGGTCAACACCGCTCGGGGTGGTGTGGTGGACACCGACGCGCTCGCCGCGGCACTGGCCTCGGGCCACCTGCAGGGTGCCGGCCTGGACGTGTTCGAGGACGAGCCGCTGCCGGCCGAGCATCCGCTGACCACGTTCGAGCGGTGCATCCTCACCCCGCACGCCGCGTTCTACACCGAGCAGTCCTACACCGAGCTCAAGCGCCGCACGGTGCAGAACG
>CAZMDO010000785.1:0-1248 GCA_964564445.1 uncultured Ruaniaceae bacterium
CCAGCGCCTCGGCGTCGGTGGTGTACCCGGTCTTGGTCTTGCGGGTCTTGGGCATCTCCAGGTCGGTGAACAGCACCTCCTGCAGCTGTTTCGGGGAGGACAGGTTCACCTCCCGGCCGATCACCTCGTAGGCCTGGTCGGCGGCCGCGCGCACCTCGGCGTCGAAGTGCTTCTCCAGGTCCCGCAGGTAGCCGGTGTCGGCCGCGATCCCGGCCTTCTCCATCCGCGCCAGCACCCCGGCGACCGGCAGCTCCAGGTCGGTGAGCAGATCCGTGGCGTGCCGCTCGGTCAGCTGCTCCCGCAGCGCACCGGCGAGCTCGCGCACCGCCGCGGCCCGGATCGCGCCGAGCTCGGCCTCGCCGGGGCCGTCGAGCACGAGCATCTGCTGGGCGCCGGTCTCCGCCTCGGTGCGCAGCTCCCGGCCGATGAACCGCACCGACAGGTCGGCCAGGCTGTAGGAGCGCTGGTCCGGGTGGCACAGGTAGGCGGCCACCGCGGTGTCGAGCACCACGCCGTCGAGGACCAGGCCGCGACCGTCCAGGGCGTGCCAGGCGCTCTTCGCCTCGTGCAGCACCTTGGCGGCCTCCGGGTCGGCCAGCCACGTGGCCAGGGCGGTCTCGTCCTCGGGGGCGATGTCGGTCAGGTCGACGGTGAGCACCGCCCCGCCGTGGGCGGCCAGCGCCAGCGCCCAGGCGTCCCCGCTGCCCTGGGCGGCGCTGCCGGCCACGTCCAGGCCGATCTCGGCGGAAGCGTGGGCGTCCAGCCAGGCCTGCGCCCGGCCAGGTCGGAGCGCGGTGATGTCCAGGTCGAACGCGGCGGCGTCGGCCGCCTCGGTGTCCGCCGGGTCCATCGCGAACAGTCGCTCCCGCAGCACGCGGAACTCCAGGGCGTCGAACACCTCGTGCACCCGCTCCCGCTCGTACGGACGCCGGGCCAGGTCCTCGAGCGTGATGGGCAGCTCCATGTCGGTGACCAGCTGGTTCAGCTGCCGGTTGAGCAGCACCTGGTCCAGGTGCTCGCGCAGCGACGCGCCCGCCTTGCCGGTGATCGAGGGCGCGTTGGCGACGATCTGCTCGAGCCCGCCGTGCGCGTGGATCCACTTGGCGGCCGTCTTCGGGCCCACCCCGGGCACGCCGGGCAGGTTGTCGCTGCTCTCCCCCACCAGGGCGGCCAGGTCGCTGTACTGCTGCGGGCCCACCCCGTACTTGTCGGTGACCGCCTGCGGGGTCATCCGGGACAGCTCGGAGA
>CAZMDO010000786.1:0-1243 GCA_964564445.1 uncultured Ruaniaceae bacterium
GCGACGAGACTCACGAAAAGTGCCCGCGAAACGTCCTCGGTGCCTCATGTAGGTTTGCCCGCGAAATCGGCGTGACGCTGGGGGCATGGGAAGCGGGTTGTCGATGGCCTCACGTGCGGAGATCACCACGAGGTATGCGAAGGCGTATGGGCGGGCGAGGAAGAAGGACAAAGGTCGGGTCCTCGATGAGGTGGTCGCGGTCACGGGGTGGTCGCGGGACAACGCCCGCCGTCGCCTGGTCGCGGCTGCGAAGCAGTCACCGGGTGCTGGCAGAGAGGTGGCCAAACAGGCACGCAAGCGGCGAGCGGACAAGTTCTCCTATGACGCCCGTGTTGTGCTGGCGCGAGTCTGGGCTGCATCGGGTGGGCAGTGTGGGAAGTACCTCGCGGCTTCGATGGCCCTGCAACTCGATGGGTTGGAGCGTCATGGCGAGCTCGTCCTGGACCGTCCAGGTAGGTCTGACCCCGAGGGCCGATACAGTCCCGAGGTGCGCGCTGAGTTGCTGGCGATGAGCGCGGCCACGATCGACCGGTACCTGGCTCCGGTCAAGGCCAAGGACGCCCTCAACGGGATCGCTACGACCACGCCGGGACCGCTGCTGCGGACCTCGATCCAGATCCGCCGGGCCGGCGATGAGGTCGAGGACGAGCCCGGGTTCTTCGAGCTGGACACCGTGGCCCACTGTGGGCCCACCCTCAAGGGCGAGTTCGCCCGCAGCGTGAACCTCACCGACGTGCAGACCGGCTGGGTCTTCACCCGCAGCATCCGCAACAACGCCCAGGTCCACATCCTGGCCGCGCTGCAGGCCGCGACCGGCGCGATCCCCTTCGCGGTGACCGGCCTGGACACCGACAACGGCTCGGAGTTCCTCAACCACTCTGTCATCGACTGGGCCGCAGGCCTGGGGATCTACTTCACCCGAGGCCGACCCTACAAGAAGAACGACCAGGCCACGATCGAGTCCAAGAACGGCCACCTGGTGCGCAAGTACGCCTTCTACTACCGCTACGACACCGACGCCGAACGCACCGTGCTGAACCGGCTCTGGCCACTGGTCAATGACCGGCTGAACTACCTGACCCCGACCAAGAAGCCGATCGGGTATGGCAGCGACGCAGCCGGGCGCCGCACACGCCTCTACGACCGGCCCCAGACCCCGTTCGAGCGACTCCTGGCGGCCGGGGTGCTCTCCCCGGCACAGACCGCCCAGATGAGCACCTACCGCGAGAGCCTCAACCCCGCC
>CAZMDO010000787.1:0-1239 GCA_964564445.1 uncultured Ruaniaceae bacterium
ACGCCCGAGCGTGGGGACACTCTTCAGCCCGTGTATGCTGCTGCCATGCACACCGTTCGTTGGTATTGGCGCTTTGCGTCGGCTCCGGCCGCCGCGAGCACCTGCTGACGCGCGCGACCGGAGCCGACCAGGCGTGGACCCCACGGGTCCGCGCCTTCGCCATTTCCAGGCGGGCGCTCCGAGAACCAGCGGTGGGTCCGCCGTCACGAGACGAAGGACCACAGATGACCGCTTCCGCCACTGCCGCGGCACCCACCCACGACCTGCGGGTGCTGCGGATGGACCCCCTGCCTACGCCCGGCGAGGTGCTCGCCGACCTGCCGCTGCCCGACCGGACCGCTGACCTGGTCGCCCGTTCCCGGCGCGAGGCCGCCGACGTGCTCGCGGGCACCGACGACCGCCTGCTCGTGGTGGTCGGCCCGTGCAGCGTGCACGACCCGGCTGCCGCGATCGAGTACGCCCACCGGCTCGCCGGCGCAGCCGACCGGCTCGCCGAGGACCTGCTGGTGGTGATGCGGGTGTACTTCGAGAAGCCGCGCACCACGACCGGCTGGAAGGGCCTGATCAACGACCCCGGCCTGGACGGCAGCTACGACATCCCCCGCGGGCTGCGCCTGGCCCGCCGGGTGCTGCTGGAGGTGCTGGACGCCGGGGTGCCGGCGGGGTGTGAGTTCCTGGAGACCACCTCCCCGCAGTACATCGCCGACACCGTCTCCTACGGGGCGATCGGTGCGCGCACCGTGGAGTCGCAGGTGCACCGCCAGCTCGCCTCCGGGCTGTCCATGCCGATCGGGTTCAAGAACTCCTCCGACGGCGATGTGCAGGTGGCGATCGACGGTTGCCGGGCCGCCTCGGCCGCCCAGGCGTTCCTCGGGGTCGATGCCGAGGGGCGGGCCGCGCTGGTGGAGACCACGGGCAACCCGGACACGCACGTGATCCTGCGCGGCGGGCGCACCGGCCCCAACTACGGCGCCGAGCACGTGCAGGCCGCGACCGAGCGGCTCGGCTCGGCCGGCCGGGTGCCCCGGCTGGTGGTCGACGCCAGCCACGGCAACTCCGGCAAGGACCACCTGCGCCAGGCGATCGTGGCCAGCGAGGTCGCCGACCAGGTCGCCACCGGGGAGCGCGGCATCGCCGGGGTGATGCTGGAGAGCTTCCTGGTGGCCGGGCGGCAGGAGCCGGCCCCGGCCGGGCTGGTCTACGGCCAGTCCGTCACCGACGCCTGCATGTCCTGGGAGG
>CAZMDO010000788.1:0-1239 GCA_964564445.1 uncultured Ruaniaceae bacterium
GTGCGGTCTGCGCCCTGACAGTGACCGGCCGCGCGTGCCCCTACACTCGGGCGGGTGGCGTGTGCTCCTACACTCGGGCGGGTGGACTGGGAGTTCGACGGCGAGATCATCGAGTGGCGCGGACCGGCGCCGTTCTACTTCGTCGACATCGACCCGGACCTCTCCGCTGAGATCAAGGATGCGGCTCGGGGGCTGGAGTACTGGGGCCAGGTGGCCGTCGAGGTACGCATCGGCGGCACGGCCTTCACCACCGCACTGTTCCCCAAGGACGGCCGGTACCTGCTGCCGGTGAAGGCCGTGGTGCAGCGCGCCGAGGGCATCGGTGAAGGGGATGTGGTGGACGTGGGGATGTCGCTGCGGCTGTCGCGCTGACGTGGCTGTGCTCGGGCGCTCACCTGAGCACCGGGGGTGGTCGACTGGTGGTCCTGGTCCGCCCGTAGACTGTGCCCCTGTGGCCCTGACTATCGGTATCGCCGGCCTGCCCAACGTGGGCAAGTCGACGCTCTTCAATGCCCTCACCCGTGCGACCGTGCTCGCGGCGAACTATCCGTTCGCGACCATCGAGCCGAACATTGGGGTGGTGCCGTTGCCGGACGAGCGGCTCGGCCGGCTCGCGGAGGTGTTCGGCAGCGAGCGGGAGGTGCCGGCGACCGTGTCCTTCGTGGACATCGCCGGGATCGTCAAGGGCGCCAGCGAGGGGGAGGGGCTGGGCAACAAGTTCCTCGCCAACATCCGCGAGGCGGACGCGATCTGCCAGGTCACCCGTGCGTTCTCCGACCCGGACGTGGTGCATGTGGACGGCAAGGTGTCCCCGGCTGACGACATCGAGACCATCAACACCGAGCTCATCCTCGCTGACCTGCAGACGTTGGAGAAGGCGCTGCCCCGGTTGGAGAAGGAACTGCGCGGGAAGAAGATCGAGCCGCAGGTGCTGGACACCGCGAAGGGCGCGATGGCGCTGCTGGAGTCCGGGCAGACCGTCTCGGCCGGCGCGGCGGCGGCCGGGCTCGACCCGGAGATCCTCGCCCAGTTCCAGCTGCTCACCGCGAAACCGTTCATCTATGTGTTCAACACCGATGACGAGGGGTTGGCCGACGAAGCGATGCAGGCACGGTTGCGCGAGCTGGTGGCCCCTGCCCCGGCGATCTTCCTGGACGCCAAGTTCGAGGCCGAGCTGGTGGAGCTGGAGCCGGAGGAGGCCGCCGAGATGCTCGCCGAGACCGGGCAGAGCGAGTCCGG
>CAZMDO010000789.1:0-1236 GCA_964564445.1 uncultured Ruaniaceae bacterium
TGAAGCTCCCGCTGATCATCAGCATGAACACCATCAGCACCGCCGCCGAGATCTGTGGCAGCACCACGTGCCGGAACCGTGCCCAGCGGCCCGTGCCGTCGACGCGTGCCGCGTCCAGCAGGTCCTGCGGCACCCCTTGCAGCGCGCCCAGGAAGATCATCACGTTGATGCCGACGTTCTTCGTCACCTGGATGACGGCGAAGACCGCCAGGGTCAGCCACCCGCCGCGCAGCCACGGGACCGGCCCGAGGCCGAAGATCCCCACGATCCCGTCCAGGATCCCCTGCGGCTGCAGGATGAAGCGCCAGACCAGGGTCCAGGCGACGGTGGTGACCAGGGCCGGGATGAAGATCGCCGAGCGGAAGAAGTTGATCCCCGGCAGCTGCTGGTTGAGCAGGAGCGCCAGTGCCAGGGCCATGACCGTGCCGATGACGCTGAGCACACCGACCAGGAAGAAGGTGTTCCCGAGGACGATCGACATCTCGGGATCGTTCACGATCCGGAGGTAGTTGTCCCACCCGATGAACTCTCGTGTCCCGGCGAGGACGTCGACCCGGGTCATGCTGAGCTGGACGACGCCACCCACCGCGACGAGACCGACGAGGAGCAGCCCGAGGGTCTGCGGTGCGAGGAGCAGGTAGCCGAAGGCGGTCCGCCCGGCGTCGCGGCTGCTGCGACGGCGCCGGGTCGGACCGACCTGCGAGAGCGGTAGTGCCACGTTCAGATGTCCTGCCGATCAGCCCAGGAGCGGTGCGATGTCGGCACAGACGGCGGTCATCGCTTCCTGCACGTCCGCGCCCGGGTTGTAGAGGTTGAGGTCCAGGGAGGAGTTCAGCGCGTCGGCGACTGCCGAGTTGTCCTCCGCCACCGGGAACACCTGGCCGTTGGTGGTGATGCCGTCGATGATCGGCTGCACCACTTCGGCGGTGAGCACGTCCGAGTTCTCGACGAAGGTCTCCGGGACCAGCAGGCTCTCCCGGATCGGCGGGAAGGCACCGGAGTACTCGGCCATCGCGTCCTTGGTGGCCAGGAAGGTGACGAACTCCGCGGACTCGGCGGTGTTGTTCCCCGCGGCGAGCGCGACGATCGACGCCTGCCCGGTGGCCACCACGTTGCCGGCAGGTCCGCCGGGGGTCGGGGCGATGCCCCAGTCGAAGTCCACCTCGCTGAGGTTCCCGGCCGAGCCGAGGAACGCTGACGTCGCTCCGACCTGACCGCCCCAGAAGTCGACCTGCT
>CAZMDO010000790.1:0-1234 GCA_964564445.1 uncultured Ruaniaceae bacterium
GGTCGCCGACGGCGTGCGCCGGCCCATCGGAGCAGCCTGCTGGACGGCCGGTGCGTATGGTGGCGGTGAGCAGTTCGTCCGCCACTGTCGTCGCGCGAGAGGAGCGCCCCGTGCATGAGGTGAGAGCCGTCGTCGTGAAGGGCAAGAACGAGCCCGCCACCACCGAGACCATCCTGGTGCCCGACCCCGGACCCGGCGAGGCGCTGGTGGACGTGATCACCTGCGGGGTGTGCCAGACCGACCTGCACTACAAGGAGGGCGGCGTGGGGGATGAGTTCCCCTACTTGCTCGGTCACGAGGCCTCCGGTGTGGTGGCCGCCGTGGGCGAAGGGGTCACCGAGGTGGCGGTCGGGGACCGGGTGATCCTCAACTGGCGGGCCGTCTGCGGCGAGTGCCGGGCGTGCCGCAAGGGGCAGCCGTGGTACTGCTTCGCCACGCACAACGCCAGCCAGAAGATGACCCTGACCGACGGCACGCCGCTCTCGCCCGCACTGGGGATCGGCGCCTTCACCGAGAAGACGCTGGTCGCGGCGGGACAGTGCACGAAGATCGACGGCGAGATCGCCCCGGAGCAGTTCGCGGCGCTGGGGCTGCTCGGCTGCGGCGTGATGGCCGGTATCGGTGCTGCGATCAACACCGGAGCTGTGCAGCGTGGGGAGTCGGTGGCGGTGATCGGCTGCGGTGGTGTGGGCACCGCCGCTGTGGTCGGCGCGGCGCTCGGCGGGGCGACCACGATCATCGCTGTGGACCTGGACGAGGCGAAGCTCGCCACCGCCCGCCGGTTCGGTGCCACGCACACGGTGAACGCCGGCGGCCAGGACCCGGTGGAGGCGATCCGCGAGCTCACCGGCGGCTTCGGGGCCGACCTGGTGATCGACGCCGTGGGCATCGCCGCCACGTTCAAGCAGGCGTTCGAGGCGCGCGACCTGGCCGGCCGGGTGGTGCTGGTGGGCGTGCCCGACCCGGGCACCACCTGGGAGATCCCGCTCGATGAGGTGTTCGGCCGCGGCGGGTCGATCAAGTCCGCCTGGTACGGCGACTGCCTGCCCTCCCGGGACTTCCCGATGCTGGTGGAGCAGTACCGGCAAGGGCGGCTCGACCTGGACGGCTTCGTCACCGAGCGGATCGGGATCGAGGACGTGGAGCCAGCATTCGACAAGATGACCGCCGGGAAGGTGCTCCGCTCCGTGGTGGAGATCAACCCGGCCCCGACCGGAGGTGAGGTCCGATGACT
>CAZMDO010000791.1:0-1234 GCA_964564445.1 uncultured Ruaniaceae bacterium
TGGTGCTGATCGCCGAGAACGTGGGGCACGTGAAGTCGGTGGCCGCGATGACCGGCGACAACCTCGACGACGTCACCGGCCGCGCCCTGGTCGCCGACGGGCTGGCCACCACTCTGGCCGGCTTCGGCGGCGGCTCCGGCACCACCACCTACGCGGAGAACATCGGCGTGATGGCCGCCACCCGCGTCTACTCCACGGCGGCCTACGCGGTGGCCGCCGCCTGCGCGCTGCTGCTGAGCATGTCCCCGAAGTTCGGCGCGCTGATCGCCACCGTGCCCGCCGGGGTGCTCGGCGGGGCCGCGACGGTGCTGTACGGCATGATCGGCATCCTCGGCGCGCGGATCTGGGTGCAGAGCAAGGTGGACTTCTCCGACCCGGTGAACCTCACCACCGCGGCGATCGCCCTGGTGGTCGGCATCGCGAACTTCACCTGGGTGGCCGGCGACCTGCGCTTCGAGGGGATCGCGCTCGGCACCGCCGCCGCGTTCGGCGTCTACCACGTGATGCGCGGCCTGGCCCGGTGGCGCGGCACCACCGCCGAGGCGGCCTCCCCGGCGTCGGTCGCGGGCACCGAGTAGCGGTCACCGAGGTACTTTCGTCCGTGTGAGGTACTCCCGAGCTACCTCACACGGACAAAAGTGCCTCCGTAGCGGTGGGTGCCGGGTGCGGGGGTGCCGGGTGCGGGGGTGCCGGGTGCGCGGGTGCGCGTATGCGCGGGTCAGTCCAGGCCGGCGTCGCGCACCAGCAGCGCCACCTGGGTGCGGTTGTTCAGGTCCAGCTTGGTGAGGATGCGGGAGATGTGTGCCTTGACCGTGGCCATGCTCATCAGCAGCGCGGCGGCGATCTCCGCGTTCGAGCGGCCCTGACCCACCGCGAGGGCCACGTCGTGCTCCCGCGGGGACAGCCCGGCGAGCGCCGCCCGGGCCTGGTCGGCGGACCCGGACGAGGCGATCGCGGTGTCCATCAGCCGGCGCAGCACCCCCGGGGAGAGGATCGGCTCCCCGGCCGCCGCCCGCCGCACCGCCGCCACGATCTGCTCCGGCGGCGCATCCTTGACCAGGAACCCGCTCGCCCCCGCGCGCAGCGCCCGGAGCACGTTGTCGTCGGAGTCGAACGTGGTCAGCACCACCACCTCCGGCGGCGTCGGCCGGGCCCGCAGCCGGGCGGTGGCGCGGATCCCGTCCACCCCGGGCATGCGCAGGTCCATCAGCACCACGTCCGGGTGGTGGGCGTC
>CAZMDO010000792.1:0-1226 GCA_964564445.1 uncultured Ruaniaceae bacterium
GTTCGAGGAGTCGGCGCGGCTGGAGGCCGTGGTGCGCGAGCAGCTGGGGCGGGTGCGGTGAGCGACTGGCGGAACATCGCCATCGAAGAACTCTGCTCTCAGATCACGAGCGGTGGAACGCCAAATCGGTCGAGGCCGGACTACTACTCTCCGGCGGAGATTCCTTGGGTCAAGACCGCGGAACTCGCCGAGGCATATATCCGGGACGCAGAAGAGTACATCTCGCGCGAGGGCTTGAATGCGTCGAGCGCGAAGCTTCTCCCCCGTGGGACGGTCTTGGTCGCAATGTATGGTGCCACGGCGGGCCGGGTCGGGATTCTCGGCATCGAAGCTGCGTGCAACCAAGCATCGTGCGCGCTCATCGCGAATCCTGACGTCGCTCTCGATCGCTGGTTGTTCTACGCGCTCGTGAACCAAAGCGAGAACCTGGTTGACATCGGCGCAAACGGTGCGGCGCAGCAGAACCTCAGTGCACGGACCATCCGTCGCTTTCCGATCTCGACGCCTCCCATCGGTGAACAGCGCGCGGTCGCGGAGATCCTCGGTGCCCTCGACGATAAGATCGAAGCGAACCGCAAGCTCGCCGCCACCGCTGAGGCTCTGGCCCGTTCGTGCTACGCAGTTGCCGTCTCCGACCTTCCGCGAAACCGGATGAGCGAGACTCTCGAGCCGCGCCTCGGTGCCACGCCGAGGCGATCGAACGATGACTACTGGGGTGGTGGCCATCCGTGGGTGTCGGTGAAGGATGTCACCGCGGCTGCGAGTGGGCTGCTCCTCGACACGGATGAGTCGATCTCAGATCTGGCGATCTCCGAGACCCGTGCCCGCCCGATCCCGGCGGGCTCGGTCGTGCTGACTGCGAGGGGAACGGTAGGGCGAGTTGCACGTCTAGCTGTACCTGCATCGTTCAATCAGTCGTGCTATGCCTTCGTGCCGGACGGACTTTCGCCGGCCCTGCTGTACTTCGCCGTGCGGGATGCTGCCGATTCGATGAGGGGGCTTGCCCACGGCTCTGTCTTCGACACGATCACGACCAAGACGTTCGATCATGTCGAGATCCCGGATATCCGCTGCGTTTCCGCGGACCAGGCTGCGCGAATCGAGTCAGTCCTCGTCGCCGTCGAGAACGCCGCTCGACAGAACAGGCTGTTGGCAACCCTCCGCGACACGTTGCTCCCTAAGCTGATGTCTGGACAGCTCCGGGTTCGGGAGGCCATGGAGGTGGC
>CAZMDO010000793.1:0-1223 GCA_964564445.1 uncultured Ruaniaceae bacterium
CATGACCTGGATCGATGGACCACTTCTAGGGTTCGACACCGAGACCACCGGCGTGAACCCGTTCCGGGACCGGATCGTCACCGCGGCCCTGGTCGGGCGCGGTCGGCACGGTACCGAGGAACGGACCTGGCTGATCGACCCGGGCGTGGAGATCCCGGAGCAGGCCGCCGCGATCCACGGCATCAGCACCGAGCACGCCCGCGCCCACGGCATGGAACCGCGCACCGCGCTGGCGGAGATCTCCCGTGAGCTGCTGGCGGCGTTCCGGCACAACATCCCGGTGGTCGCCTACAACGCCGCGTTCGACCTGACCATCATCGAGCGGGAGCTGGAGCGCCACCACCTGCCCACGATCGGGGAACAGCTGGGCCGCCCGCTGGCCCCGGTGCTGGACCCGCTGGTGATCGACCGCGGGGTGGACCGCTACCGCAAGGGCAAGCGCAAGCTGGTGGACCTGTGCGGGCACTACGGCGTGCAGGAGGCCGGGGCGCTGCACACCGCGGACGTGGACGTGGCCGCCACCCTGGACGTGCTCGCCGCGCAGGCCCAGGTGCACCCGCAGATCATCGAACGCAGCCTGGTCGAGCTGCACGAGTGGCAGTCGACCAAGCACCGGGAGTGGGCCACCGGCTTCAACGAGTGGCGCGCCCGGCAGGGCCTGGACGGTCCGGGCGCCGGCCTGGAGTGGCCGCTGCACACGGTGGAGGAGGGCGCCCCGGCGGCCAAGAGCGCCTGACCAGTTCTGCGCCAGGGTCCAGAGCGCTTCGAGCGGAAGCGCGGTGATCCGGCCGTTTCACCACCCCGGGCTCGCCGTTTCACCACCCCACGCTCGCCGTTTCACCAGCTCCGGCTCGCCGTTTCACCACCCCGCGCTCGCCGTTCCACCGGTCCTCGAACGCGTTCGCGCCCCGAATCGGCTCGCCGGTCGCGAACCAGGGCGTCGGCGGGGCAGGTGGACCAGGCGGTGGGCGGTCAGCGGCTGCGGTAGTTCGGCGCCTCGGCGACCATCTGCACGTCGTGCGGGTGGGACTCCTTGAGCCCGGCGGAGGTGATCCGCACGAACTGTCCCCGCTGCTGCAGCTGCGGCACGGTGCGTGCGCCCACGTAGAACATCGACTGGTGCAGGCCGCCGACCAGCTGGTGCACTACCTGGGCGAGCGGGCCGCGGTAGGGCACCTGCCCCTCGATGCCCTCGGTGATGATCTCCTCGTCGGACAGGTCGC
>CAZMDO010000794.1:0-1223 GCA_964564445.1 uncultured Ruaniaceae bacterium
ACATCACCACCACGTGGCGGATGAGCGCCATGCTGGACAACTACGTCACCCCCGTTCCCGCGCAGCAACGCCTGGGGCCGCGCTGGTACACCGGCAGCGCGGATGCGATCTACCAGTCACTGAACCTGGTCTTCGACGAGGATCCGGACTACCTGGTGGTCTTCGGCGCCGACCACGTGTACCGGATGGACTTCTCCCAGATGGTCCAGGCGCACATCGACTCCGGCGCGGAGATGACCGTGGCCGGTATCCGCCAGCCGCTCGCGCTGGCCGACCAGTTCGGGGTGATCTCCGCCTCCGCCGCCGACCCGCGCCGGATCGCGGAGTTCCTGGAGAAGCCGACCGACCCGCCCGGGCTGGCCGACTCCCCCGGCGAGGTGCTCGCCTCGATGGGCAACTACGTGATGAACGCCGACGCCCTGGTGGACGCGGTCACCCAGGACGCCCGCTCCACCACCTCCCGGCACGACATGGGCGGCGACATCGTGCCCTACTTCGTGGCGAAGGGGCAGTGCGGGCTGTACGACTTCATCGACAACGACGTGCCCGGCTCCACGGAGCGGGACCGGGACTACTGGCGGGACGTGGGCACCCTGGACGCCTACTACGAGGCGAACCAGGACCTGATCGCCGTGGAGCCGGTGTTCAACCTGTACAACAACGACTGGCCGCTGTACACCGGCTACACCGGGCTGCCGCCGGCGAAGTTCGTGCACGAGAGCGGGGACCGGGTGGGGCACGCCACCGACTCGATCATCTCCCCCGGGGTGGTGGTCTCCGGTGGCGACGTGAGCTTCTCGGTGCTCTCCCCGGACGTGCGGGTGCACTCCTGGTCGCAGGTGACCGGCTCGGTGCTGATGGACGGGGTGGAGGTGCACCGGCACGCCCGCGTCCACAACGCCATCCTGGACAAGTCCGTGGTGGTGGCCGAGGGCGCCACCGTGGGCGTGGACCGGGAGCAGGACGAGGCCCGTGGCTTCACCGTCACCGCCGGCGGGGTGACCGTGGTGCCCAAGAACGGTCGCGTGGACGCCGCGTGAGCGCAGGGGCGCCGGCACCGGCCCGGCACCTGCTGGTGCTGGACGTGGACTCCACGTTCGTCACCGCCGAGCAGATCGACCTGCTCGCCGCGCGCGCCGGGTCCGGGGATCGGGTGGCGGCGATCACCGAGCGGGCGATGCGCGGCGAGCTGGACTTCGCCGCCTCGCTGACCGAACGGGTGG
>CAZMDO010000795.1:0-1219 GCA_964564445.1 uncultured Ruaniaceae bacterium
GAGGAGATGCACCAGGAGCGCCAGCGGGAGCGCGACGAGCAGGCGCGGGACTAGCTGTTCTATGCAGCGAGGTTGGTGACGGCTGGCGTGGTGCATCGGCTGATGGGTGGCCGGGCTCCGAGTGAGCTGTGGGGTCGATGGTAGTTGTAGTAGTCGAGCCAGCCTTGGAGTGCGGCGTGTCGTTGCTCGTTGCTGGTCCAGGCTCGGGCGTAGAGCCATTCGGTGGCCATGGTGCGGTGGTAGCGCTCGACCTTCCCGTTCGTCTGCGGCCGGTAGGGGCGGGTGCGCTTGTGACGGCTCTTCGAGCCGGCCAGCGCGGCGGCGAAGATCCAGGACCGGTAGCAGGAGCCGTTGTCGGTCAGCACGCGACGGATGCGGCGGATCCCGTGCCGGCGGAACCATTTCACGGCTCGCTGCCAGAAGCCGGCGGCGGTCGCGCCGCGCTCGTCGGTGAGTTCCTCCGTGTAGGTCAGGCGCGAGTGGTCGTCGGTGGCGGAGTGCAGGTAGACGTAGCCGACGCGCTGCCTGCGGGCGGCGCGGTCCTGCGGCGTGCCGCGGCCGTGCACGCGCCAGCCACCGCCATCGGGGATGCGGCCGACCTTCTTGACGTCCACGTGGACCATGTCACCCGGCCGTGCCCATTCGTAGCGGCGAACCGGCTCGCGCACGTCGTCCCCGTCGGGGGCGATGTCGCGCAGCCGGTTGATGCCGCGGCGCACCAGCACCCGGTGGATCGTCGAGACGGGGACCTCGTGGCCGGCCTCGCGCAGCTTGCCAGCCAACTGCACGGGCCCGATCTTGTGCTCGCGGCGCAGCGCCTCGATCAGATCCTCGATCTCGATTGGCGTCTGGTTCGGCGACGAGCCCGGACGGCTGGAGCGATCCTCCAGGCCTTGCTCGCCGAACTCAAGCCAGCGAGCGTGCCACTTGCCGAGCGTCTGACGGGCGATGCGGAACTCGGCCGCGACGTGACAGATCGGCCGCCCACGGTCGACTTCCAGGCAGGCGCGGCGACGTCCTTCGGGCGTCAGCGGAGCATTACGGTGGGTCACGAGGTCCTCCTTGGCGAGATGCGATTCTTGGTCGTTTCACATCCCACCCGGAGGACCTCACCCCTTACCGCACGACCCGCCGAACGACACCAACCTCACGAGACACAACACCTAGCCGTCTCGTGGTCTCGGCGTGAGGCCGGTCCTGGCAGGGCTTTGCCTGCCAT
>CAZMDO010000796.1:0-1215 GCA_964564445.1 uncultured Ruaniaceae bacterium
GAGTTCGACCTCGAGGTCGAGGTGGACGTGGTCTCCGCGCACCGGATGCCGGAGGAGATGATCCGCTACGGGCAGGAGGCGGACCGGCGCGGGCTGCGGGTGATCGTCGCCGGCGCCGGTGGGGCCGCGCACCTGCCCGGGATGCTCGCCGCGGTCACCCCGCTGCCGGTGATCGGCGTGCCGGTGCCGCTGGCGCACCTGGACGGGATGGACTCGCTGCTGTCCATCGTGCAGATGCCCGCCGGGGTCCCGGTGGCCACGGTGTCCGTGGGCGGGGCGCGCAACGCCGGTCTGCTCGCGGCGCGCATCCTGGCCGCCGGGGCCGATGAGCAGGCGGCGGGGCTGCGGGAGCGGATGCGCACCTTCCAGGCCGACCTGCGCACCACCGCCCAGGAGAAGGGCGCCCGGCTGCGCGCCCAGCGTTCCCAGCGCACCGGCTTCACCGCCTGAGCCCACCCGCCCGGCGCGCACCCAGATCGAGGTCCCGCAGAGGCAGGGTGCGCTCGCTCGGCACCCCGGATCTGGGGGCCCTCGATCGTGAGGGGCTGGATTGCCCGGGAGGAGGTCGACGGCGGAGGTTCAGACCCAGCGCACGATCAGGTCCGCTCGGGGTGCTGTGGCAGCGATCAGCTCGGCGTTGCGCTGGTCCGTGCCGTGGGCCCATTCGCTCGCCTCGGTGGGGGACTTGCCGTGGGCCACGTGCCGGGCGATCAACCGGGTCAGCCGCAGCTCCTCGGGTGGGGCGAGGTACCAGACCTCCCGCATCGCCGCGCGGGCACGGGGCCAGGCGCCGGTCTCGGCGAGCAGGTAGTTGCCCTCGGTGATCACCAGCGGCACCCCGGGCGGCACGGGCACGGCGCTGCCGAGCGAGTTCTCCAGGTCCCGGTCGAACCGGGGGGCGTAGACGGTGCCCGGCTCGTCGCCGGTGAGCCGCTGCAGCAGCGCGGCGTAGCCGGCGTCGTCGAAGGTGTCGATGGCGCCCTTGCGGTCCCGGCGGCCCAGCTGGCGCAGCAGGGAGTCCTCCAGGTGGAAGCCGTCCATGCCCACGCACACCGCCAGGTCCGGGCCGAGGGTGGCGGCGAGGAGCTCGGCGAGCGTGGACTTCCCGGACCCGGGGGCGCCGGCGATGCCCAGCACCACCCGGCCACCGGAGGCCAGGCGGCGGGCGCGGGCGATTAGGTCGTCGGTGGTCTGCTCCAGCGGCTGGGTTGGCTG
>CAZMDO010000797.1:0-1215 GCA_964564445.1 uncultured Ruaniaceae bacterium
CCGCACGGCCGGGTCGAGCCGCGGCCCACACCCAGACAGCCGGGCATCGGGTTCGGGTACGGCCGCTCCCGGCACAGCACCCCGTTGATGACGGCGTAGCCTCCTGGCTCTGGCAGGTACGCCGGCCGCAGGTCGTAACCGTTCATGAAGATCTCGCAGTCGCAGTAGCCACCGACCTGCCCGAGCCGGCGTTCCAGCGCGGTGGCCCGCGGTGCGCGCAGGTCACGGTAGCGCAGCGCCCACCGCAGCCCCCGGCAGCCGTGCTCGAGCATCCGGTAGACGTAGCAGAGCAGGCACTCCCCCGGCCGCGGGTCGGTCAGCTCGCTGGCCAGCTGACGCAGATAGGTCTCGGTGTCCTCGATCGTCAGGTTCGTCATCTGCGCAGTGAACCAGCGGGCACCGACACCGCCCGGTACTCAGTGTTGCCACGTACCGGTACCTAGCGATACTGTGTACCAGTACTCATCATCACTAAGTAGCGCGGAGGTGGCCACGTGGGCCGGCAGATCACCGAGATGCTCAAGGGCACGCTCGACGGCATCGTGCTGGCGATCCTGACCACCGGCGGCGCCTACGGGTACGAGATCACCACCCGGCTGCGAGAGATGGGCTTCGCCGACACCGCGGAGGGCACCGTGTACGCGCTGCTGGTCCGGCTGGAGAAGCGCGGTCTGGTGGATGTGCAGAAGGTGCCCTCCAGCCAGGGCCCGCCCCGCAAGGTCTACTCCGTGAACGCCGCCGGGCAGGCCTACCTGGAGGAGTTCTGGAGCACCTGGACCTTCCTCGCCAAGCGCCTGCAGCGGCTCAGCACCGAGACCGACATGCCCACGACAGGAGACTGAGATGGTCGCCAGATGGATCGAGGCCCTCACCGGGCCCCTGGAGCAGAAGAAGCAGTACCGGGAGGCGAAGGCCCGCCTGGACGCGCTGCCCGAGCCCTACCGCACCACCGCGAACGCGTTCAGCCGCTACCTGATCTACTACGGCAGCCTCACCGACGGCGACACCATCGTGGCGATGATGACCGACCTGGCCGACCTGTGGGAGCGCGCCGCACTGGACGGCACGCCGGTGCGGGAGATCGTCGGCACCGACCCGGTCGAGTTCGCCGAGACCTTCGCCCAGGCCTACGGCGGAAGGAGCTGGATCGACAAGGAACGCCAGCGCCTGCTGGACGCCGTGGACCGGGCCGAACGACCGGGGCAGGGCTGATGA
>CAZMDO010000798.1:0-1210 GCA_964564445.1 uncultured Ruaniaceae bacterium
GGATGACCAGGTCGGCGAAGTCGATCATGTCGATCTTCTCCAGCTGGCTGGCGGCGCCGTACTCGCTGGTCATCACGTACACCGGCACGTCCACCAGCTCCACCACGGCGGAGTCGCCCTGGCCGATGCCGGCGGTCTCCACGACGACCAGGTCGAAGCCGCACGCCTGCAGGGCCCGGATGGAGGTGGCGAGCACGTCGTTGATGCTCACGTCCTGGCGGCGGGTGGCCATCGAGCGGAAGAACACCCGGCCCGAGCGCAGCGTGTTCATCCGGATCCGGTCCCCGAGCAGCGCGCCGCCGGTGCGCCGGCGGGTGGGGTCCACGGCGAGCACGCCGATCCGCAGGCCGTCGAACGCGGTGAGGAAGCGGAGCACGAGCTCGTCGATCACCGAGGACTTGCCCGACCCGCCGGTGCCGGTGATGCCGACCACCGGGGCGGTGCCCGGGTGGGCTGCACCCGGGTGGGCGGCCTGGCCAGGGCGGGCTGCGCCGTCGTGCGCTGCGCCTGGGTGGACCGCGGCCGGGCGGGTGGACAGACCCAGGCGGGCTGCGCCGTCGGCGGTGAGCACCCCCTCCTCGATGGCGGTGAGCAGCCGGCCGACGGCGGCATCGTCCCCGGCCTGCGGGAGCTGCTCCGGTGCGGTGGCCGGTCGGCGGGCGGCGGCGGTGCGGGCGACGAGGTCCTCGATCATGCCGGTCAGGCCCAGCTTGAGGCCGTCGTCGGGGTGGTAGAGCCGTTCCACCCCGGCGGCCTCCAGCTCGGCGATCTCCTCGTGGGTGATGGTGCCTCCGCCACCGCCGAACACCCGCACGTGCCCGGCACCGGCCTCGGCCAGGGAGTCCACCAGGTAGCGGAAGTACTCCAGGTGGCCGCCCTGGTAGGAGGAGATGGCCACACCGTCGGCGTCCTCCTGCACCGCGGCGCGCACCACCTCCGCCACCGACCGGTCGTGGCCCAGGTGCACCACCTCGGCGCCCTGGTCCTGGATGATGCGGCGCATGATGGTGATCGCGGCGTCGTGCCCGTCGAACAGGCTGGCGGCGGTCACGAAACGCAGCGGGACTTCTGTCGCCGACTCTGGTTCGCCGGCGGGAGCCTGCTCCATGTGGGTGGTCACGGATCCCTCCTTCTTCCACGCCTCGGTGCGCGGATCTTTCGATCGTAACCGCGGCCGGCGAGCGGGGCGCGGGGGTGGACCGGCGAGCGG
>CAZMDO010000799.1:0-1209 GCA_964564445.1 uncultured Ruaniaceae bacterium
GGCGGGGGTGCCTGCTCGGCGGGGGTGTGCCGGGTACCCGGCGGGCCGGCGAGTGGCGGGTTCGTCATTGTCCATCACCACCTTGGGCGAAGAGATCTGTGGAGTCGAGAACCTGCACGAGAGCGCCCTTGGCCACCTCGTCCCCGTGCAACGGAGAGGTGAGCACCTCCATCGGGGCCACCTGGTTGGGCAGGGTGTGCTCGTGCACCGCTTCAGCCAAGGGTGCCAGAAATACGGCACCGGCGTCGGCGAGCTCGCCACCCACGCACACCACCTGCGGGTTCACCGCCTGGCACACCCCGGCCACCACGCGGCCGATGGTGCGCCCCGCGTCGGTGAGCACCCGCCCGCAGCCCGGGTCGCCGTCGACCGCCCTGGTGATCACGTCCCGCAGGGTGAGCGGTCCGTGGCTGGTGCGCAGCGAGGCGAGCAGCGCCTCGGCGCCCACCACGGTGTCCAGGCAGCCGCGCCGCCCGCACCGGCAGATGGCCCCCCGCGGGTCCACCTGCACGTGCCCGATCTCCCCGGCGGTGCCGGCGAAGCCCCGGTGCAGCCGGCCGCCGAGCACCACCCCTGCACCGGTGCCGTAGGAGGCGCGGACGTACACGCTGTCCGCGTACGGATGGGTGGCACCGAACGTCATCTCCGCCAGGGCACCGAGGTTGGCGTCGTTCTCCACGTACACCGGCCGGCCCAGCCGCTTGGCCATCACGTCGCCGATGTGCTCGTGCTCCCAGCTGGGCAGCAGCCCCCGGACGGAGAGCATCCCGGTGGAGACGTCCACCGGGGCAGGCAGGCCGATGGCGATGCCGGCGAGCTCGTCGAGGCTGGAGGCGACCAGCTCGAGCATGTCCACGATGAGCAGTGCCACCCGGTCCAGCACCGTGTCCATCGGGTGCTCCCGGGGCAGCGGCATGCTCTGCTCGGCCACGATCTCCTTGGTGAAGTCGCCCAGCAGCACGCGCAGCGAGCGGTGACCCACGTGCACCCCCGCGGCCAGCCCGGTGGAGCGGGCGAGGGTGACCAGCTGGGCCCGGCGTCCGCTGCGGGAGGTCGGCCGGACCTCGACCAGGCCCCGACCGGTGAGCTGCTTGACCAGGGTGGACACCGTGGCCGCGGACAGGCCGGTGGCATCGGCGAGCTCCACCTGGGTGAGCCCGCCGAACTGCTTGATCGTGTCGACGATCAGGCCCTTGTTGGCTTCACGCA
>CAZMDO010000800.1:0-1209 GCA_964564445.1 uncultured Ruaniaceae bacterium
CGGCCGGCCCGCCGAGCTGTTCACCCGGGTGGTGCTCGCGCTGGTCTCCGGCCGGTCGGCCACCGCCGTGCTGGACGCGCACCGGAAAGTGTTCCTGGACCGGATGCGTCAGCTCACCGCCGCCCGGCACGACGGGGACGCGATCGACCGGCTCGCCGGCGACTACGAGATCGCCCACCTGGAGGCCGACCTGCAGTGGATCGAGCTCGCCGGTGCCCGGCTGAAGGACCTGAGGGTCAGCGCCCGCTCGCACGCCGGACCGGCCGGCCAAGCACCCCCGGACCACGGCGAGGCCGACGGAGCAGGCCGATGACCGCCGTCGTGCTGGAGGGGCGCCACCTGGGGCACGCCTACGGCGCAGAACCGGTGCTCACCGACGTGTCCCTGGCGCTCGACGCCGGCGAGGTGGTGGCGGTGATGGGGCCCTCCGGGTCGGGCAAGTCCACGCTGCTGCACCTGCTCGCCGGGCTGCTCCGGCCGGACGCGGGCGAGGTGTACCTGGCCGGGAAGCGGATCGACCGGCTCTCGGAGCAGGCCCGCTCGCGGCTGCGGTTGCGGCAGATGGGGTTCGTGTTCCAGTTCGGCGACCTGATCCCCGAGCTGACCATCGCCGAGAACACCGAGCTCCCGCTGCGCCTGACCGGCACCCGGGCGGGGCGGGCGCGGCGGCGGGCAACCGCGATGCTGGAGCGCCTCGAGATCGCCGAGCACGCCGACAAGCGGATCAGCGAGGTCTCCGGCGGGCAGGCGCAGCGGGCGGCGGTGGCCCGGGCGCTGGTGCACTCCCCGCCGGTGGTGCTCGCCGACGAGCCGACCGGGTCCCTGGACACTACTGCCGGGGAGCTGGTGCTGGAGGCGTTGGTGGGTGCGGCCCGGGAGAGCGGGACCGCGGTGCTGCTGGTCACGCACGAGCTGCGGGTGGCGTCCTGGGCGAGCCGGGACGTGCTGCTGCGCGACGGCCGGGTGGTCGGCGATGCGCCGGTGGCGAGCTCAGGGGAGGCCGGGCTGGTGGCGGCCTCGGGGCGGCATGCTGGCCACGCGGGCGGGTCCGGCCGATGACGGCGGTGCTCACCCTGGGTGTGCGGCTCGCCCGGGCCGGGGGTCGGCTCCGTGCCTTCTCGATCGTGGCGGGGAACGCGTTCGGGGTGGTGCTGCTGCTGGTGGGGCTGGCCCTGCCGGAGGCGCTGTACGCCGATCCGGTGGAGCGGG
>CAZMDO010000801.1:0-1207 GCA_964564445.1 uncultured Ruaniaceae bacterium
GCCGCACCGTGGACTTCCGGAACGTGATCCTGGTGCTCACCTCGAACCTCGGCTCCCAGTTCCTCGTGGACGCCTCGCTCTCCGAGGAGGAGAAGCGGTCCCGGGTGATGGAGGTGACCCGGGCCTCGTTCAAGCCGGAGTTCCTCAACCGGCTCGACGAGATCGTCGTCTTCGACGCGCTCACCATCGACCAGCTCGGCAAGATCGTGGACCTGCAGCTGGAGAGGATGGCCGAGCGGCTGGCGGACCGGCGCCTGGAGCTGGAGGTCACCCCGGCGGCCCGGGAGTGGCTCGCGCTCGAGGGCTACGACCCCGCCTACGGTGCCCGGCCGCTGCGCCGGCTGGTGCAGCGCCAGATCGGCGACCAGCTCGCCAAGATGCTGCTCGGCGGTCAGGTCACCGACGGCGACACCGTGGTGGTCGACCGGCCCGACGACGTGAGCGACCAGGGTCTGGTGCTGCGGGCCGGCTGAGCGGTTCACCGCACGGCGCCGCTGCGGCTGCCGGCTCTCGCCCCCGACGGGGCGAGAGCCGGTGGCCGTCAGTACTCGATGGTCAGCCGAGCGTCGCCGGCGATCACGCTGCCGGTCAGGTGGCCGCCCTCAGGTGCGGCGATCAGGCAGCTGAACTTGCGGTCGCCGTGGTCCCAGGTGCTCTGCGTCGGGTACAGCGAGGTGTAGAACAGGTCGGAGGAGTCGATCACCGGCTGGACCACGTCGGCGTACTGCTCGGCGCAGAACTGGTCGGACTCACTCTGGAAGACGTCCTCACCCGGGAACTCCGGGTGGTCGGACTCGGAGACGGTCAGCTCGGCGAACACCTCGACGCCGTGCTCGTCCGCGCACGGCACCTGGGTGAGGTAGAGGTCCGCGTCGTACTCCATGGACTCCAGGCAGTTGCCGGGGACCAGGTTGACGTCGCGCACCTGGGTGGGGGAGTCGACGTCGGCGCTGTTCTCCCCGGTGCCGCCGCGGAGCATGTTCATCAGCAGCACCGCGCCCCCGATCACGACGATCGCGGCGATGACGATGCCGATGATCAGCGGGGCCCGGCTCTTCGGCGGGGTCGGACCGCCGAACGGGGCGCCGCCGGTGCCATAGGCCGGCTGGCCGAAGGCGGGTCGCCCGTAGCCGGGCTGAGCATAACCGGGCTGGCCCTGCGCCGGCTGGCCCGGGCCGTACCCCGGCGGAGGCGCGCCGTAGCCGGG
>CAZMDO010000802.1:0-1203 GCA_964564445.1 uncultured Ruaniaceae bacterium
GCCGTAGGCGCGGTCCTTGACCAGCTCCAGGTAGTCGTCGCAGAACGTCCAGAAGAACGACTCGGTGACCTCCAGGGCGCGGGCGTGGTCGTAGCTCTCGTACGCCCGGGTGGCGACCTCCACCACACTCGCCAGCTGCGCCAGGATCGCCCGGTCCAGCGGCTCGGTGACCTTCGCCGGGTCGAGCGTGACCTGCTCGTCACCGGCGAAGGAGAGCGCGAACTTGCTCGCGTTCAGCAGCTTGATCGCCAGCCGTCGGCCGATCTTCATCTGCCCCTCGTCGAAGGCGGTGTCCCCGCCCAGGCGCGCGGAGGCGGCCCAGTAGCGCACCGCGTCCGACCCGTGCTGCTGCAGCAGGCCGAGCGGAGTGACCACGTTGCCCTTGGACTTGGACATCTTCTTCCGGTCCGGGTCCAGGATCCAGCCGGAGATCGCGGCATTGCGCCAGGGCAGCGAGTCGTGCTCGGCGTTCGCGCGCACCACGGTGGAGAACAGCCAGGTGCGGATGATGTCGTGCGCCTGCGGGCGCAGGTCGTAGGGGAACACCCGGGAGAAGAAGTCCGCGTCCCGCTCCCACCGGCCGGCCAGCTGCGGGGTGAGCGAGGAGGTGGCCCAGGTGTCCAGCACGTCCGGGTCGCCGACGAACCCGCCCGGCTTGCCGCGCTGGTCCTCGGTGTAGCCGGCCGGCACGTCGGTGGACGGGTCGATCGGGAGCCTGTCCTCGGCGGGCACCAGCGGGGACTCGTAGACCACCTCGCCGGCCTCGTCCAGGCGGTACCACAGCGGGAACGGCACGCCGAAGAACCGCTGCCGGGAGAGCAGCCAGTCCCCGGCCAGCCCGTCCACCCAGTTCTCGTACCGGGACTGCATGAACTCCGGGTGCCAGGACAGCTCCCGGCCCCGCGTGATGAGCTGTTCGCGCAGGTCGGCGTCCCGGCCCCCGTTGCGGGCGTACCACTGCCGTGAGGAGACGATCTCCAGCGGCTTGTCGCCCTTCTCGTAGAACTTCACCGGGTGGGTGATCTTCCGCGGCTCACCGTGCAGGTCGCCGGAGGCCCGGAGCAGCTCGACCATCTGCTTCTGCGCGGAGAACACGGTCAGCCCGACCAGCTGCTCGTAGGCGGCCAGGCCCTCGGCGGAGGTGATCGCCTCCGGCGCCTCGGCCAGGATGCGTCCGTCCCGGCCGATGATCGTGCGGGTGGG
>CAZMDO010000803.1:0-1202 GCA_964564445.1 uncultured Ruaniaceae bacterium
GCCACTCGGGGAATCCGGACAGGGGTGCGATTCGTGCCATGACGCCATCTTCCCATCGGTCGGCCCTCGCTCCGACACCGCCGGGCACACAGTTGTGACCATCCCGTGACCGCGCCGGACCCCCGCAGGTGCACAGCGGTGTGGCAGCCTTGCCTAGTATTGGCCAGGCCAGCACGTTCGTGCTGTGCGCCCAGAGCCCGGTGGAGCCTGTCCGGCTGCGCTGCTCGACCAGGATCGATGACGAAGGAGGCGGGGTGTCCCCGAGCAAGCGCGAACGCGAGTATGCGCGCCGTCGTTACCAGAAGCGACTCGCTCGCCAGGAACGGGCCCGCCGGATCGCGCGGCGCAACCAGATCATCGCCGCCGCTGTGGTGGTCTGTGTGCTCGTCGCCGGTGCCGTGGCGCTGATCCTCACCCGGGACGAGCCCACGCCGGAGGCTGCCGGTACCGAGAGCCCCACGGCCACGGACACCGCGACGCCCGGAGAAGACGGTTCGCTGGCGCCGCTGCCGACCACGGACCCGCGCATGTACGAGGCTCCGCCGCCGGAGACCGACGCGCTGGACACCGAGTGGCAGGCCACCATCCACACGAACCTGGGCGACATCGACGTCACGCTGAACGGCGCCGACGCGCCCCAGGCGGTGTCCTCGTTCCTGATGCTCGCCGGCGACGGCTTCTTCGACGGCACCGCCTGCCACCGGCTGCTGCCGGACTCGCTGCTGCAGTGCGGGGACCCGACGGCGACCGGCACCGGCGGCCCCGGGTACTCCTTCGGCCCGATCGAGAACGCCCCCAGCGACGATGTGTACCCGGCCGGAACCCTGGCGATGGCGCGACAGCAGAACGACGGCGAGAGCATGGGCTCGCAGTTCTTCATGGTGTTCGAGGACGTGACCCTGCCCAGCGACAGTGCCGGCGGGTACACCGTGTTCGGGCAGATCACCGGCGGCCTGGACATCCTCAAGCAGATCGGCGCCGCAGGCACCGCAGACGGCAGCAGCGACGGCCGACCGGCCGAGAACGTCATCATCGAGAGTGTGGACATCCAGTGACCGATCAGCAGCACCGCCCTGACCAGGACCCGGCCACCGAGACGAGTGAGAACGCCGTGAACGAGCAGAACCTGCCCACGCCCGCCGCACCCGCCGAGGAGGTGGCGCCGGCAGCAGAGGAGCAGGCCGCCCCGGCTCCTGACGACG
>CAZMDO010000804.1:0-1201 GCA_964564445.1 uncultured Ruaniaceae bacterium
GACTCCTCGTCCGGCCGGTGCTGCAGCACGTTCTCGATGTAGGAGTCCACCGCCTCGGACATCGGGATGTCGTGCCCGGCGTTCTGCGCCATGAACCACCGGTGCTCGAGCAGCTCGTGGAAGAACTCGGCGGGCTCCAGCTTGCCGCGCAGGTGCCTCGGCACGGCACGCACGGTCGGTTCGAACACCTCCGCGAGCCACTCGTGCGCCACGAACTCCTCGTTCTCGCCGAGCTGGTCGGTGGCCGCCTGGTAGGTGTCCATGTCGTTGAGCAGCCGGCGGGCCTGGTTCTCCTCCACGTCCAGCCCGGTCAGGCGCATCAGCCGCCGGTGGTGGTGCCCGGCGTCGACCACCTTCGGCTGGATGGAGACCGTGGTGCCATCGATGTCGGTGGTCATCTGCAGCTCGCCCACGTCGTAGCCGAGGTCGTTGAGCTTGCGGATCCGCTCGGCCACCCGCCACCGCTCGGAGGTGCCGAACTCCTCCACCGCGGTCAGCTCGTCCCACAGCTCGTGGTAGCGGCTGACGATCAGCTCGCCCACGGCGACCGTGTCCACGTCGTCCAGCAGCAGGTCGCCGGCGTCCAGGTCCATCAGCTCGCCGATGATGTTCACCCGGGCGATCTCCAGGTCGTACTCCCGTTGCCCGGTGGTCAGGGAGTCGTGCAGCTCGCCGGTCTCGGCGTCCACCAGGTAGGCGGCGAACTCCCCGGCGTCCCGGCGGAACAGGGTGTTCGAGAGGGACACGTCACCCCAGTAGAAGCCGGTCAGGTGCAACCGCACCAGCAGCACGGCCAGGGCGTCGATCAGCCGGGTGGCGGTGTCCGGTGCCAGGTAGCGGCTGAACAGCGCGCGGTAGGGCAGGGAGAACTTCAGGTGCTTGGTGATCAGCACCGAGTTCAGCTCCTCGCCCTCGGGGGTGCTGCGGCCGGTGATCACCCCGACCGGCTCCACCGACGGCACGTTCAGCCGGCGCAGGTCGCGGAGCAGCTCGTACTCGCGGTAGGCCACCGACTCCCCGATCTCCTTGACCGCCAGCACCCGTCCGGACACGCGCACGAAGCGGACCACGTGCCGGGAGATGCCGCGGGGGAGGGCGGCGAGGGTCTCCTCGGGCCAGTCCTCCAGGGCGATGTGCCAGGGCAGGTCCAGCAGCGCCGGGTCCGGTGCGGCGGCGGTGATCTTCAGGGCCGAGGGCATGG
>CAZMDO010000805.1:0-1200 GCA_964564445.1 uncultured Ruaniaceae bacterium
TCCCACGATGGCCCAACTGCTCGAGCACCTCTCGCCGGCCAGCAGGTCCGGGAGATCGAGACCAGTGGAGACCCGGACGCGCAGCGGTGGCCGATCGCAGAGGTCCTCTGGTACACCGCGCGGGGAGCAGGCCGACGCCGAGGCTGGGACGTCCCGCGGGAGTACACCGAGGCGGCCCTCCTCTCCCCCGTCGATCTGCAGGTACTGAAGGCCGCTGGCGTCACGTTCGTGAAAAGCATGCTGGAGCGCGTCATCGAGGAGCGCGTGGGCGGTGACCCCACGAAGGCCGCTGTGGTACGCAACCAGCTTCAGCGGACGCCGCTCATCCCGGCAGCGCGAGCCGCACCTCACACCGGAGCCCGGGCGCACCGGCCACCCGCTGATCGGCGGTGACCAGAGCGCAGCCCTCGACTTCGGCACCGGCCACGTAGGCCGCGTCGTAGCCGCTCAGGTTGTCGCGGAGCTGCCACATCCGGCCAAGCAACCGCGCCACCGGGACCGCCTCGATGGCCACCTCCGCGAGCGCGTCCAGCGCCTCCACCGCTCGCGCTGGAGCGACCTTCCCGCCGAGGCTCAGCCCGCGGATCACCGAGTACACCTCGACCAGGAGGTGGTCGGGTCCGAGCCAGTGGTCGTCGTCCCCGAGGCGGGAACGGGCCGCCTCGCCCACGTCGCCATCGTCGACCAGAGCGTTAGCGAGTGCTGAGGCATCGACGACGATCACGGGAGGTCTCGCCGGCTACGAACCAGCCGCTCCTGCCGTTCGGCACGGGCTGCCGTCAGAGCGCCGGCCGCCTCGTCCGGCGTCAGGCGCGAGCCGTCAGAGCGGCCCGCGAACCGCTCCAGCAGCTCCGAGTTGCGCGAGCGCCGTGCCTCGTTCTCCACCAGCGCGAGGAGGTAGGCCTGGAGCGACTGACCCCGTTCCCGGGCCCGTTGCGCCAAGGCGTCCCGGATCTCCTCGGGAACATCGCGGATCTGCAGAGCGGGCATGCATGCATTTTACATGCACCGCGCTGCAGGACTCAGGCACCGGTCCCGGGCTCGGACACCCGCATCGGCAAGGGCGGCCGACCGCTCCCCCACGTGAATCGATGCACTCGTGACGGCTCTGTTGCAAAGATTGGCGGCAGTCAGAGGTAGGCTGTCGCCAATCTTTGCAACAGAGCCCATGTGATGGCGACGCACGACACCGCTCCGTGG
>CAZMDO010000806.1:0-1198 GCA_964564445.1 uncultured Ruaniaceae bacterium
GCGCAACCGGGCCCCTCCCGTGGTCGGCGGACCTTGGCCGGGGCGTGGCTCAGCCCGCGACGCCTGCCGAACCCTCGACCAACGGTGCGAGACCTACGCTGCGCGAGACTGCGCCGTCGTCCCCGGTGAGCGCAAGCCAGTTCGCCAGCAACCGGTGACCACCCTCGGTGAGCACCGACTCCGGGTGGAACTGCACTCCGTGCAGCGGCAGCGTGCGGTGCTGCAGCCCCATGATGATGCCGCCGCTGGTGGTCGCGGTGACCTCGAGCACGTCCGGCACCGTGCCGGACAGCACCGCCAGGGAGTGGTACCGGGTGGCCGTCAGCGGTGTGGGCAGCCCGGCGAACACCCCAGCGGCGGCGTGCTCCACCCGGGAGGTCTTGCCGTGCATCAGCTCCGGGGAGTGGCCCACGGTGGCCCCGTAGTACTCCCCGAGCGCCTGGTGACCCAGGCACACGCCGAGCAGCGGGGTGCCGGTCCGCTCGCAGGCGGCGACCAGGTGCAGCGACTCGCCCGCCTCCTTCGGGGTGCCCGGTCCCGGGGAGATGAGCACCCCGTCGTAGCCGGTGAGCAGGTCCGGGGTCTGCAGCGCCGGGTCGTCGTTACGCAGCACCGTGGTCTGCCCGCCGAGCTGCTGCAGGTAGCCGACGATCGTGTAGACGAAGCTGTCGTAGTTGTCGATCACCAGGATGCGGCTCATGCGGGGGCTCCCACGGTCTGGTCGTTGATGGGCAGGTGCGGGGCGATCGCCGGGAACACCCACAGGAACAGGGCAGCGACCACGGCCAGCACGAGAACGAGCGCGAGCAGCAGCCGCACCGCTGCGGGCCCGGGCAGGTGCCGCCAGATCCAGCCGTACATCAGTGCGCTCCTTCCAGCTCGGCGGGGTACCCGTCCGCGAGCGGCATCCAGTAGTCCAGCTCGGCGTGCACCACGTACCGCTCGGCGGTCGACCACAGCGGGTGGCAGCTGGTCATGGTGAGCATCTGCTCGGTGGGCACGGCGCCGGGGTCGTCGGGCACCGGGGCGATCACCTCCACCTGGTCCGGCCGGACGATCTCGTGCGAGGTGACCTCGTAGACGTACCAGGCCTGGGCGGTCTGCACCACGATCGGGTCGCCCGGGGTGAGTGTGTCGATGGCGTAGAACGGCTTGCCGTGGGTCTGCCGGTGGCCGGCCATCGCGAAGTTCCCGACCT
>CAZMDO010000807.1:0-1198 GCA_964564445.1 uncultured Ruaniaceae bacterium
CGAAGTCCAGGCCGAGCAGCGCGTTCTCGGTGACCTCGGGCAGCGCCGGGTGGATCCAGTACTGCTGGGTGGCGACCTCGCGCACGTCCAGGTCGAAGGCCAGCACGGTGATCATCTGCTGGATCAGCGTGGCCGCCTGCGGGCCGAGGTAGTGCGCACCGAGCAGGCGGCCGGTGGCCCGGTCGGCGACCAGCTTGCAGATGCCGGTCTCATCCTCCATCGCCCAGCCGTAGGCGACGTCGCCGTAGGCCTGCACCTTCGCCGTCACGTCGTGGCCGCGCAGGCGCGCCTCGGTCTCGGTGAGCCCCACGGTCGCGATCTGCGGATGGGTGAAGATCGCCGAGGGCACGTGCTCGTGCGGCAACGGCCGCAGGTCGCCGGGGTGCAGCAGGTTGTGCCGCACGGTGCGCATCTCGGCGTTGGCCACGTGCTTGAGCATGAACGGTGAGGACACATCCCCCAGCGCCCACACGCCCGGGGCAGTCCTCGAGCGGCCGTAGGCGTCCACGGCCACCCGGCCGTCGGTGTGCATCTCGATCCCACCCGCGGCCAGGTCCAGCCGGTCCCCGTTCGGCACCCGACCGGTGGCCACCAGCAGCACCTCACCGGTCGCGGCCGACCCGTCGTCCAGGTGCACCGTGACGCCGTCGGGCCCCTCCTCGGCGCCGGTGACGGTACGCCCGGCGCGCAGGTCGAAGCGCTGTGCGGCCAGGGTGTTGAACCGCTGGTGCAGGTCGTCGTCGAGCTGGCGCAGCAACGGGGAGCGGGAGACGATCGTGACCGCGGTGCCCAGCGCATCGAAGACGTGCGCGAACTCCATCGCGATGAACCCGCCACCGACGATCACCACCGACCGCGGCTGGGTCGGCAGGCGCATGATGTCCTCGTTGGTGTGGTAGGCCACCCCGGAGGTGGCGATCACCTCCGGGATGAACGGACGTGAGCCCGCCGCGATCACCACCTGGTCGCCGGAGATGATCTGTTCCGTGCTGCCCTGGCCGATGCGCAGCGTGCGCTCGCCCACGAAGGTGGCGTGCTGGTCGTAGACGTCGATGTTCGGGGTCTCCGGGCCCCGGCGGTACTCCTCCCCGCCGCGGGCGATCGGGTCGACACGTCGTTCGAACACGCGCGCCATGATCTCCGGCCAGTCGACGGCGTCCACGCGGGCGTCCAGGCCCAGTCGCCCGGCCCGGGTGGT
>CAZMDO010000808.1:0-1194 GCA_964564445.1 uncultured Ruaniaceae bacterium
GGTCCTGGGCGTGGTGCATGTACACCGTGCCCTCCGGCATCCGGTGGCTGACCACGGCACGGGCGGCGACCACCCCGTTGCGGTTGGTCAGCTCGATCCAGTCGTTGTCGGCGATGCCCACCTTGGCCGCGTCCCGGTCGGACATCCACACCGTCTGCCCGCCGCGGGAGAGGCTGAGCATGAACAGGTTGTCCTGGTATTCGGAGTGGATGGACCACTTGTTGTGCGGGGTGAGGTAGCGCACCGAGACGCCGAGCTCGTTCTGGTCGCCGATCTTCGCCTCGCCGAACAGCTCGGTCATGTTCAACGGCGGCCGGTACACCGGCAGGGCCTCGCCCATCGCCTGCATCCAGTCGTGGTCGAGGTAGAAGTGCTGGCGTCCGGTGAGGGTGTGGAACGGCTTGAGGTGCTCGATGTTGATCGTGAACGGGGAGTACCGTCGTCCGCCACTCTCCGAGCCGGACCACTCCGGGGAGGTGATCACCGGCACCGGGGCGGCCTGGATGTCGGCGAAGCTGATCTGCTTGCCCTCGTGCTCGGCGGCCAGGTGGTGCAGGTCGTCCCGGCCCACCCGCTTCTCCAGGTTCTTGAAGCCCTCGGTGGCCAGCCGACCGTTCGTGGTGCCGGAGAGCATCATGATCATCTCGGCCACCTGCACGTCGGTGTCCAGGGCGGGCCGGCCGTCGGCCGGGCCACCGTGCCGGCGTCCGTTGCGCAGCGCGAGCCGCTCGATCTCCGGCTTCACGTCGCAGGTGACGCCCTTGGTGGTGGTGCCCAGGGTGTCCAGCAGCGGGCCGATGGAGGTCATCTTGTCGTAGACGGCGGTGAAGTCCCGCTCGACCGGGACCAGCACCGGCATCGTCTTGCCCGGCACGGGCTCGCACTCTCCGGCGCGCCAGTCCTTGACCTCCCCGCGCGGGCTGGCCATCGCCTCGGGCGTGTCGTGCCAGAGCGGCTTGGCCACCAGGTCGGTGCGGGTGCCCAGGTGGGTGCGGGCCAGGGAGGAGAACTCCTTGGCGATCGCCTTCCACGCGTCCCAGTCCGTCCTCGACTGCCACGGCGGGGCGATCGCCGGGTTGAAGGAGTGGATGAACGGGTGCATGTCGGTGGTGTTGATGTCGTGCTTCTCGTACCAGGTCGCCGCCGGCAGCACCACGTCGGACAGGATGGTCGAGCTGGTCATCCGGAAGTCGA
>CAZMDO010000809.1:0-1193 GCA_964564445.1 uncultured Ruaniaceae bacterium
TGGTCGAACAAGGACTTGCCGCCGTGCTGCCGGGCGAAGTACCGCATCGCCACGGCCACTCGATGCTCCCTGGTGCCCGCCGCTGCGCTGCCCGCCGTGGCATCTGCGCGCTCCCGCCCGGCACGGAACAGTGCATCCGCAAGCTCGAACCGGCGTTGCCACTGCAGCACGTGCGCCAGCCGCAGTGCTGCGCCGACTGCTTCGATGGGCAGGTCCACCTCTGCTCCGGCCACCGGGACCTCACCTGCGGCCGATGGCCCCCCTGCAGCGGCGAGCGAACGCCAGCCGACCTGCTCGGCCTCGTCCAGGTCCCCGAGCATCCGCAACCACCCGATGCGTTCGGCGTCGCCGAACGGCCCCTGCGCCCTCAGCTCGGCTGCCCGAGCACGTGCGGCGACCACGTCGTCGGGCACATCCCGCAACGTGTCGTCGTCGATCGTGTACGTGGGCGCAGATGAGGCCATGCGGCTATTCTCGCCCGCCACAGCTCGTCGGCACCATGCCTGGAAACCGCTATCCAAACGTGGCAGGATCGTCGCCATGTCACCGCACGTGCCCACGGTCCACACCTTCAACGACAACGGCGCCTGGTGCTGGTTCCAGGACGAGCGCGCCCTGATCGACCCGGCCGCCGGCACGCTGCTGGTCGGCTCGATCGCCGCACCGGAGGGCCCGGGCGGTGCCGAGCGCGCCGGAAACGTGGAGCTCGCCGTGCACGACCTGGCCAGCGGCGAGACCCAGGTGGTGGTGCTGCACGCCAACCTGGAGGCGGACGACCACAACGTCCCCGCCCTCTGGATCCGCCCGGACGGGCGCTACCTGGCGATGTACACCAAGCACAAGACGGACAACTTCACCCGCTGGCGGATCTCCACCCGCCCGCACGACGCCACCGAGTGGGACGCCGAGCAGACCTTCGACTGGACCGAGCTCACCGACGGCCGCGGAGCCACCTACTCCAACCTGCACCACCTCTCCGCCGAGGGCCGGCTGTACGCGTTCGCCCGGGCGGTCAACGACGACCCCTCGATCCTGGTCTCCACCGACGACGGCAGCACGTTCAGCTACGGCGGGAAGCTGTTCACCCGCCCGAAGATCGGCTACGTGAACGGCTACACCCGGTACGCCTCCAACGGGACCGATCGCATCGACCTGGTCACCACCGACCACCACCCGCGCGACTACGACAACTC
>CAZMDO010000810.1:0-1187 GCA_964564445.1 uncultured Ruaniaceae bacterium
AGCCGTGGTCGCTGCTGGAGGCGACCTCGATCGTGTACTGCTGGTCGGTGTAGTGGACGAAGGAGAAGTCGTAGTCCTCCGGGTCCTCGAAGTGGTCCCTCGCTTCGGGCAGACCCGCGGAGGCGTCGCGCGGTGCCAGGTTGTCGAGGAACGGGTCCTCGGCGGTGACCAGCACGTGCGCCACGGGGCGCTCAGCATCGCTGGTGTCGATCATCCGCGGCCGCAGCTCCCCCTGCAGCTGCGTGTCGGCATCAGCGGCGCCCGAGGCCACGTCGATCAGGTCCCACTGCTGGCTGGTGACGTCCCAGGCCCACAACCGCGCCATCCGGGCCGGGTCCACCTGGCCGCTCCACAGCAGCTGCTGACCACGCTCGCTGCTGGGCAGCTCGACGTCGTAGCGCTGGAACGGGTAGCCGTTGCCGGTGGCGGGCGACTCAACCAGCTCGCCGTCGCCGGGCGTGAGCGAGCCGGTGATCTCGGTCAGATCGTCGATGTCGCTGGTGAAGTCGAGCCCGAGGTGCTCCGGAGAGTCACCGACCACTCCTTGCACGCCACCGGAGGCTCCGATGATCTCGGCCTCGTGGAAGGTGGTCGTGACCTGCTCGCTCGAGCCGGTCGCGATCGCGGAGAGGGTCACCGTACCGCTGCCCTGACCGGTGTCGGTGCCGCCACCCTCCGGGATGTTCGGCGAGGTGAACGGGATGGTCCAGCTCACCGGGCGCCCGAACACATCGACAGCGGTGATCGCGATCTCGTGGTCGCCGGCGGTCATGCCGGCACCGATGACCTCGCCGAGCTCGATCGGCTCCCCGTCGAGCAGGTAGCGCCAGCCGGTCGCAAGCGTGCGGTCGCTGACGCGGACCTCGAACTCCTGCGGTGACTCCAGGGAGGACCCAGGGGCCGGCACGGAGCTGATGAGCTCGGGGGAGGCGAGCCGGTCCCCGAAGGAGTCCCGGTCCAGCTGGGCGATCTGGTCGGCGCTCAGCGCCGAGCTCCAGATCCGGGCGTGACCGACCGTGACCGCTGCCGGGCTCTCGATGTCGCCCCGACCCTTCACGTCCGATCCGATGGCGAAGTAGCGCACGTAGGGCTCGATGGTGGAGCCGGCGGTCGGCGCCTTGACGTCTCCGGTCGTGTTCGAGGAGTTGACGCCCTGCAGCGTGCCATCGACGTAGAGCGCGACCTGG
>CAZMDO010000811.1:0-1186 GCA_964564445.1 uncultured Ruaniaceae bacterium
CGGGGGCCTAGAAGAGCCCGGAGAACAGGTCGCTGAACCAGGACCAGAGGTCGTCGAAGCGGGCGAGCAGCAGACCGAAGAACGTCTGCCCGGCGCTGGTGGCGGCCAGAGCCGCCACCAGTGCGGCGACACCGGCCAGGATGAGGATCGTCACCTGCCAGTTGGAGATGCGGTGCCGGTAGAGCCGGGAGACGCCCTTGGCGTCGATGAGCTTGCCGCCGACCCGGAGCCGGGTGAGGAAGGTGCTGGCCATCCCGGCCCGGCCCTTGTCCAGGAACTCCACGAGGGTCTCGTGCGTGCCGACGGCCACGATCAGGGAGGCACCCTTCTCGTCGGCGAGCAGCATGGCGATGTCCTCGCTGGTGCCGGTGGCCGGGAACACCACATGGTCCACGCCGAGGTCCTTCACCCGGGTCAGGCCCGGGGCGGTGCCGTCCCGGTAGGCGTGCACGACGATCTCGGCGCCACAGGTCAGGGCCTTGTCCGAGACGGAGTCCATGTCCCCGACGATCATGTCCGGGCGCAGCCCCTCGTCCAGGATGGCGTCCGCGCCGCCGTCCACCCCGACCAGCAGCGGGCGGTACTCGCGCACGTACGGCCGCAGCATCGCCAGGTCCTCCTTGTAGGCGTAGCCACGGACGACGATGAGCACCTGCCGGCCCTCGAAGCTGGTGGACACCACCGGCACGCCGACACCGTCCAGGAGCAGCTCGCGCTCCCGGCGCATGTAGTCCATGGTGTTCGCTGCGAACGCCTCGATCTGCACGGACAGTCCGGCGCGAGCCTCCTCCATGGCGGTGGCGACCAGCTCGTCGGTCTGCCGGGTGCCTTCGGCGATGAGGCTGCCGTCGGGGCCGTAGACCTTGTTCTCCTCGATGCGCACCCGGCTGCCCTCGCGGAGGGTCATCACGTCCGCCCCGAGGTCGTCGATCAGCGGGATCTCGGCGGTGAGCAGGATCTCCGGGCCGAGGTTCGGGTAGCGCCCGGAGATCGAGGGGGCGGCGTTCAGCACGGCCACGGGACGGCAGGCGACCAGGGCCTCGGCCGAGACCCGGTCGAGGTCCAGGTGGTCGATCACCGCGACCTCACCGGCACCGAGACGCTTGGTCAGCGACTTGGTGCGGCGGTCCACGCGCACCACGGAGAGCGCCTCGGCGGAGGCGTCCTCGTCGTGGGAGCGGCCACG
>CAZMDO010000812.1:0-1185 GCA_964564445.1 uncultured Ruaniaceae bacterium
CCGAGCAGGTGCAGGATGCCGTGCGTGGTCAGCAGCAGCATCTCCTCCTCGGCGGAGTGCCCGGCGGTCAGCGCCTGCTCGGCGGCCACCGGCGGGCAGACGACGATCGAGCCGAGGATGCCCTCCTCGCTCAGCTCCCCGTCGATGCCGGGGCGCAGCTCGTCCATCGGGAAGGACAGCACGTCGGTGGGCCCCTCCTCGTCCATCCACTGCACGTGCAGCTCGGACATCACGTCGACGTCCACGAACCGGATCTCCAGCTCGGCCTGCGGGTGCACGCCCATGGCGTCCAGCACGTGCCGGGACAGGTCGGCGAACTCGGCCTCGTCCAGGCGGTAGCCGGACTCGTTGGTGACCTCGATGCTCATCGGCGACGGCTCCTCGCGCTCGGGGGTCTGTGCCGGCTCATCGGGTCCACTCCGAGCGGCCCCGGGCCGGGTTCTGGCCCCGGCCGACCTGGGGGTGGCGGGTCTCGTAGTGGGAGTAGGCGTCGATGATGTCCGCGACCAGGCGGTGCCGCACCACGTCGGCACTGGTCAGCTCGCAGAAGGCGACGTCCTCGATGTCGGTGAGGATCTCCTGCACCAGCTTCAGCCCGGACACCGCCCCACCGGGCAGGTCCACCTGGGTGACGTCCCCGGTGACCACGATCCTCGAGCCGAAGCCGAGCCGGGTGAGGAACATCTTCATCTGCTCGGCGGAGGTGTTCTGCGCCTCGTCGAGGATGATGAACGCATCGTTGAGCGTGTTGTGGGTGACGAGGAAGTCCTCGGTGACGTACAGCGAGTCCTCTGCGGCTACCTGGATGCAGACGCACTCCGCCGACCCGGCCGGTGAGATGCTGTCGATGTAACGCTGCGGTCGACCACCGCCGGTCGCGTCGTACATGGACGCCTTGCGGCTCAGCCGGAAAGGCTCGATACCCTCCGGCAAGCGGATGTCGACCACGTAGGCGTCGGACCGGTAGGGAACACTGCGCCCGTTCGCGAAGCCGGGCTTCCTTCCCTCGGCCTTCCGGGTTCGCCAGTAGGCCACTCCGCCCAGCGAACGGACCAAGAAGATGACGTCGTCACGGAGCCGTGGCGAGATGCTCCCGTACTGCACGCGGCCGGTACGGCCCGCCTGCGTCACGGGCTCGCCGTCGGTATCCAGGAGCCCCTGCAGCATCGCCAGTCGTACGCTTGT
>CAZMDO010000813.1:0-1165 GCA_964564445.1 uncultured Ruaniaceae bacterium
GAAGCACGCCGGCTCGCCGCCGGCGGGCTCGCGCACGCCCGGGCGCACACCTGGGCGCTGATGGCCCGGCGCACCTTGGCGTCCTACCGGAGGCTGCTCGGCGAGCTCTGAAGTGCTGGGCAAGGTGGGTGGCCTTGTGGTTGCGGATCCGCATGAATCACCACCACAGGGCCACCCGCGCGACGGGATCGCGGAGTCAAACCGGTTGACCTCCACGTGTCAAACCGGTTAGCCTGGATGGCATCGAGAGTCCGGCGACGAAGCACGAGGGACCGATGAGCAGGCCAACGATCGGCGATGTGGCAGCAGCGGCGGGCGTCACGCGCGCCACCGTCTCGCACGCCTTCAGCGGCAAGCGGCCGATCTCGGTGGCTACGAAGGAGCGGATCTTCGCCGCTGCGGACCAGCTCGGCTGGGTGCCCAGCCACAGCGCCAGGGCGTTGGCTACGCAGCGAGCCAACGCCGTCGGGCTGGTCCTTGCCCGCGACCCGGACGTGATCGTGGCCGACTCCTTCTTCCCGGCGTTCATCGCCGGCCTGGAGTCCGCGCTGGCCGAGGCGGAGGCGGCGCTCATCCTGCAGGTGGCGTCCTCTCGCGAGGCGGAGGAACGGGCCTACCGGTCGATGGCGGCCGGACGCGCGGACGGCGTGGTGGTGCTGGACCTGCACACCGAGGACTGGCGGGTGCCGTTCCTGGCCGAGCTGGACCTGACCACCGTGCTGGTCGGTGCCTATGACGGTGAGCACGAGTTCACCTCCGTCCGCACCGACGACGCCGCCCCGGTAGTGGCGCTGATCGCCCACCTGCGGGCCGCCGGGCACCGCCGGATCGCGCACGTGGCCGGACCGTTGGGCTACGTGCACTCCGCCGCCCGCGCCGAGGCCTATCTGGACCAGGTGGGCAGCGACGAGCTGCTCCGCGAGGGGGACTTCGGTGCGGCCACCGGCCGGGACCTCACCGACGAGCTGCTCGGTCTGGACGAGCCCCCCACCGCCATCCTGTACGCCAACGACATCATGGCCACAGCGGGTCTCTCCCTGGCCCGCAGCCGGGGACTGCGCATCCCCACCGACCTGGCGATCGCCGGCTTCGACGACGACCACCTGTCCGCGCACCTGTCGCCACCCCTGACCTCGGTGGCCACCGATCCGGCCCGCCGCGGCCG
>CAZMDO010000814.1:0-1163 GCA_964564445.1 uncultured Ruaniaceae bacterium
GCTACGTGCCCCAGGAGGTGTCCCTGTTCGACTCCACGGTGGCGCAGAACGTGGCGCTCACCTGGGACCCGGACTCGGTGGACGAGGAGAAGGTGCGCCGCGCCCTGGCCCGCGCCCAGCTGCTGGACGTGATCGACGCCCGCCCGGGCGGCATCCACGCCCGGGTGGGGGAGCGCGGCCTGGCGCTCTCCGGCGGGCAACGGCAGCGGCTGGGCATCGCCCGCGCGCTGTACACCGACCCGCTCGTGCTGGTGATGGACGAGGCCACCTCCGCCCTGGACACCTCCACCGAGGCGGCGGTCACCCAGGCGATCGCCGACCTGGCCGGTGAGGTGACCATCGTGGTGGTCGCCCACCGGTTGGCCACCATCCGGCACAGCGACACCGTGTGCTTCATGCGCGACGGCGCCCTGGTCACGCACGGCACGTTCGCCGAGGTGGTGGCTGCCGAGCCGGACTTCGCCGAGCAGGCGGCCCTGGCCGGCCTGCGGCCGGAGGAGTGATGGCCGGTCCTCCGGAGCGGTTGTGGCACCCGGACGGGCGGCCGGCCCGGATCGCCCTGCTCCTCTACGGCAGCCCCGACCACGACTCCCGCGTGCTGAAGAGCGCCGCCGCCTTGCGCGATGCCGGGGCCGAGGTGCTGATCGTGGGCCGGTCGATCATCCACTCCGGTGCCGCGGAGGGCCACTCGCTGGTCGGCCCGGAACTGCCGGTGTACCGGACCCAGGACCTGGACCTGACCCGCACCCTGCCCACCCTGACGCGGTGGTGGCGCCGACTGCGAGGCAGGCCGTCAGCCGCACCAGCCACTGTTGCCCCACCGGCCACGGCTACCCCGGCGACGCCGCGCCCTACCAGCAGCACCTCGGCCACGCCGCCCGGGCCACCCGGTCCCACCAACGCCGCGGCGCGCCGCCCGGCCGGCCCGCTCGCCCGGCTCGCCGACCTGTACATGCGCGGATACGACGTCGCCCGGCTCCTGCGCTACTGGGCCGAGGCGGTCCAGGCGACCCGCCGGTTCCGCCCGGACGTGGTGCACGCCAACGACGGGAACACCCTCCCGCCAGCCCTAGCGCTGCGCCTGCTGGTCCGCTGCCGGATCGTGTATGACTCCCACGAGCTGTGGACCCGTCGCAACGTGCTCCGCCGCCGCTGGCTGGCCC
>CAZMDO010000815.1:0-1163 GCA_964564445.1 uncultured Ruaniaceae bacterium
ATCGCGACACGGCGGCGGATGCCGTCGAATCCGACAGCTAGGAGACTTGCACAGACCGTCTTCCTACGCCTCTCGCCCGTACCATTGGCCGGCCAACGCAGCAGTCATCTGGACGCATCATCTGCTCAGTGACACGGCCATCGAGAGTCCATCCACATGCCCAGCCAGACAGGCCAACCTCTCGCCTCATCGTTCCACGTGAAACCGGAATACCCCGTCACGATCGACATCTGTAGCACGGCACCCGACGGCGGTGGCAGACAGAACCGACTCGTAGTGCTGCGGCACCAACCGACTCCGATCGACGGACTAGCACCGACATCGTTGATCCATGCCCGCGCACACCATCCAGGTATGGCACGTCCCACACGCTCCGCGCCGGAGCGTCCTCGAGGATCGGAAAGCGAAGCGTTGCGCAGCACACAAGAGGATGAGCTCAGTCGGCACGAGTCCCTCACGAGGCAGATGGACTTGTCCCTCACGAGACAGATGGCGCTAGCCCCTCACCACACAGATAAGGCAAGCGAACCGGCCACCAACGGGGTTGATCATCCGGACGTCCGCAAACCCGGAGGGTTCCCCGTTTCACGTGGAACCGACAGCGGATTCGGACTCCAGAAGGATGACCCAGGCTGTGGCGTACCCACGGACCTGGACCGTGAACCTGACCCGAGGGCCATCATGCCGCGGCACATCACGCTCACCGTCCTCCCATGCTGCGATGGACGCCGTGTCCGACGTACAGAGCCAGCAGCAGACGCCGACGCGCCCAGGTCTCGCGGCCAAGACCCACCATGCCTCCGTCGAGTTAACCCTCGCACGCACCACCCCGGCCATCACCGCCCTACAGACCGACTCAAGCACCGGGCATCCTGTTTGCCATCGGGCGGTACGGCCGCCGGCCGGTACGGCGCCTCACCTCATCCAGTAGCCACCAGCTGAGGAGTTGTTCCCGTGGTTCCACGTGGAACACATGGAGTGAGCGCAGGGGCCAACCATCCTCGCTCCGGACTCGGCGTTACCGGACATATGCGGTCAGCCGTAGAGGGCTACCGACCATCCTCACTCCGGACAGAGTGCTATCGGCAGTCATGACGTCCGGTGCTGGTGCCCATGTCCCACGTGGTCCCAACCAGAGAGCGCGCCCGCTCATCCGTACGCGG
>CAZMDO010000816.1:0-1162 GCA_964564445.1 uncultured Ruaniaceae bacterium
TAGGGGTATGCAGTTAGACGGAGTAAGATCCAGGGCATGAAGGGTCCTGTTGCTGGGGTCCACTACCCCGGGTCGGTTGGCGAGTTCCAGTCCTGGTTCGCAGCGGACGAGGACTGCCTGGACTACCTGGAGTGGCTGCGTTGGCCCACCGGCTTCATCTGCCCCCGCTGCGGCAATCCGGGTGGCTGGCGACTGGCGGACGGTCGGATCGAGTGCACGGCCTGCGGCGGGCGCAGCTCGGTGACGGCCGGCACGATCTTCGACAAGACGCGCACGCCGCTGACGGTGTGGTTCACGGTGTGCTGGCTGTTCGCGGCGAACAAGGACGGTCTGTCGGCCCAGAGCCTGCAGCGGACGCTGGAGATCGGCTCGTATCACACGGCATGGGCGATGCTGCATCGCCTCCGCTCGGTGCTGGTGCGTCCCGGCCGCGATCGCCTGAGCGGGACCGTGGAGGTCGATGAGACCTACATCGGCGGTGAGGAACCGGGGCTGCGTGGCGGACGTGCCAAGGGCAAGAAGGTGCTGACCGCGATCGCCGTGGAGATCAGCGCGCCCAAGGGGCTGGGCCGGGTCCGGATGGCGCCGCTGACAGATGCCTCGGGGGCCTCGTTGCGCGCCTTCATCACCGATCACGTCGTACCGGGGGCCACCGTCGTCACCGATGCCTGGCAGGGCTACCGCGGCATCGAACGCTTGGGCTACACCCATGAGCCGCGCAGTCAACGAGCCGCACGTGCCCGGGGCGAGGACGCCGGCAAACTGCTGCCAGGCGTACACCGCGTCGCCTCGCTGGCCAAGCGGTGGCTGCTGGGCACTCATCAGGGCGCCCCAAGCCCAGCGCACCTGCCCAGTTACCTGGACGAGTTCACCTTCCGCTTCAACCGGCGACACTCACGCAGCCGCGGCATGGTGTTCTACCGCGTCCTCGAGCTCGCGATGAGCCACGATCCCGTGCGCTACCGCGACCTGATCGCAGATCCTCGCCCCACCGGGAAACCACCCAGGGCCAGGGGTGCAGGACACCCGCCGAGCCTGGACCGCCCGGCAACGAACCGACCCTGGCGAACCGCTGACCTGCCTTCCTCCGTCTAACTGCATACCCCGAACGTCTCCTTCGATCGACCGAGGACCCGATTCTATCGAGAGTCGATAGGCGGTG
>CAZMDO010000817.1:0-1158 GCA_964564445.1 uncultured Ruaniaceae bacterium
CGCCTGGCGGGAGGGGCGCGAGGCGCGTATCGGCATCATCGGCCTGGGCACGATCCTGCGCCAGTACCTGGACACCTTCGACCGGGCCAACGGTGCCCGGGTGGTGGCCGTCGCCGACCTGGACCCGGCCCGCGCCGCCGAGGTGGCCGCGAGCACCGGCGCGAGGGCGCTGCCCGTGGACGAGCTCGTGGCCGACGACGACGTGGACGTGGTCCTCAACCTCACCGTGCCGGCAGCGCACGCGCAGATCGACCATGCCGCCCTCGCCGCCGGCAAGCCGGTGTACGGGGAGAAGCCGCTGGCCGCCACCGGCGAGCAGGCCCGCGCGCTGCTGGCTGCCGCGGAGTCCGCCGGGCTGCGGCTGGGCGGCGCCCCGGACACCGTGCTCGGCACCGGCCTGCAGACCGCCCGCGCGGTGATCGACGCCGGCAGCATCGGCACCCCGGTCGCCGCCAACGCCACCTTCGCCGCCCCCGGGCACGAGCGCTGGCACCCGAGCCCGGACTTCTACTACCTGCCCGGCGGCGGCCCGCTGCTGGACATGGGCCCCTACTACCTGACGGCGTTGGTCACCCTGCTCGGTGAGGTCACCTCGGTGATCGGTGCGGCGAGCACGTCCGCCCCGCAGCGGGTGATCGGGTCCGGGCCGCGGGCCGGGGAACGCATCCCGGTGCAGGTGGCCACGCACGTGACCGGGGTGCTCACCCACGCCGGCGGGGCGCTGTCGACGATCGTGATGAGCTTCGACACGGTGGCCAGCCGGGCGCCGCGGATCGAGGTGCACGGCACCGCCGGGTCGCTCAGCGTGCCCGATCCGAACAGGTTCGACGGGCCGGTGCACCTGCGCGGGCTCGGTGATGACGACTGGCAGGAGGTGCCGCCCTCGGCCGGGTACCTCGACGCCGGGCGCGGGGTGGGTCTGCTGGACCTGGTGCGAGCGCCGGACGCGGGCGCGGTGCGGGCGTCGGGCACGCTCGCCGCGCACGTGCTCGAGGTGATGGAGGCGGTGCTGGTCTCTGCCGATCGGGGCCGGGCGGTGCCGATCGCCACCCGGACTCCGCGGCCGGCGGCGGTGCCGCTCACCCGGCTCTGATCCCGCGCTCCCCGGGAGTGAGGCACTTTTGTGACACTGAGGCACTGGTGCGTGGGTGGTGCGGG
>CAZMDO010000818.1:0-1157 GCA_964564445.1 uncultured Ruaniaceae bacterium
CACACCAGCGGGGGTCAGTGGGGTGGGGTGAGGGTCAGCAGGGTCACGCTCGGGCGGCAGGCCAGGCGGACCGGGGTGTAGGGATTCGTGCCCATCCCGTTGCTCACGTGCAGCCACAGGTTCTCCGGACCGGGCGCATCGCCGGGCCACGGGTGCAGGCCGCTGGCGCGACCGGTGTCCAGGTCGCAGTTGGTCACCAGCGCCCCGTGGCCGGGCAGGCACAGCTGACCACCGTGGGTGTGGCCGGCCAGCACCAGCGCACAACCGAGCCGCTGCATGCCCGCCAGCACCCGCAGGTACGGTGCGTGGGTGACGCCGATGCGCACACAGGGCACGGGCGCCGCCACGGAACCGGCGGACCCCGGTGCACCCTCCTGGGCCGGCGAGGCTCCGCCGTCGACCACCTCCGGCGGGGAGGGCCAGGCCTCCGGCAGCTCGTCCCGGTCCAGGTGCGGATCGGCCACCCCGACCAGGTCCAGCCGCGTGCCACGGACCTGCAGGCTGTCGGTGCGGTTCGTCAGGTCCAGCCAGCCGCAGGCGGTGAACGCGTGGCCGAGCTCCTTGCCGGGCAGGTCCTCCTCCGGCTCCGGCTCCTTGCGGCGCGCGTCGGGCAGCAGGTACCGAGCCGGGTTGCGCGGGGTGGGGGAGAAGAAGTCGTTGGAGCCCATCACGAACGCGCCGGGCAGCTCCAGCAGCGGTTCCAGCGCGGCCAGCACCGCCGGCAACGCCTCCTTGTGGGCCATGTTGTCCCCGGTGTTGACCACCAGGTCCGGCTGCAGCTCGGCCAGGTCGCGCAGCCAGCCGATCTTGCGCCCCTGGCGCGGCAGCAGGTGCAGGTCGGAGACGTGCAGCACACGGATCGGTGCCGCGCCGGCCGGCAGCACCGGTGCGCTCACCTGGCGCACGGTGAAGGCCTGCGCCTCGATCAGCGACCAGGTCAGCCCGGCACCCGCGGCGGCGCCCAGCAGTCGGCCGGCCCGGCGCAGCACCCGGGCGGTCGCGGGGGTCACCCGGCCGTCCTGGTGCTAGTCGTCACTGTTGTTGCCGTTGTCCGGGTCGCCCGGTGGGCCGGGCCAGTTGCCGTTGCCGTTGCCGTTGCCCGGCCGGCCGCCGTTGTCATCGCCCCCACCGTTGTTGCCGTCGCCTCCGCCGTTGTT
>CAZMDO010000819.1:0-1153 GCA_964564445.1 uncultured Ruaniaceae bacterium
GCGCCCACGCGCTGGCTGTACTCGGTGACCGGCACCGCACGCAGCGACAGGCTCACCCCGCGGGCCTCCACCTCGGTGCGCCAGGCCGCCCGGCCCATCACCACCAGCGGCAGCGACTCATCCACCGGGGAGCTGGCCTCGATCAGCGGGGTGACCACCTCGGCGAGCGGTCGGCCGACGATCTCGTCGGTCACGCCGAGCCGGTGGAAAGCCGACAGCGCGTTCGGGCTGGCGTAGAGCACATCGCCCTCGCTGTTCAGCCGCACCAGGCCGTCGCCGACCCGCGGTGCGCCGCGGCGCGGCCCGGTGGCCGCGTTTGGCAGGGGGAACTCGCCGCGCGAGATCATGCCGCACAACTCGTCCGCAGACTCGACGTAGTTCACTTCAAGCCGGCTCGGAGTGCGGCTGGCGCCCAGGTAGGTCTCCCGGGCGATCAGCGCCAGGGTCTTGCCGGCACGGACCACCGGGATGATCTCCTCCCGGATGGCGTATGTACCGTTCCAGCGAGCTTCCTTGGCCCGGCTGATGCCCTCACGCTCACGCGCCTGGTGCAGCGTGTCCCGCAGGCTGTCCGGCACGGTGGAGCCGACCACGTCGTCGTGGTGGACGGTCGCACCGGTGGACGGCCGGGCGTGGGCCACCGCCACGAAGTCGCCCGCCGCAGTAGGCAGCCAGAGCACCAGGTCGGCGAACGCCAGGTCGGAGATCACCTGCCAGTCGCCGACGAGCAGGTGAAGCCATTCGGCATCCTGCGCGCTCAGGCCGCTGTGCTGCTCGATCAATTCACCCATCGTGGACACGCGCTTAGCCTACGCATCACGCCGGGGTGGTCTCGCACGCGCCGATCGCGCGGGCGGCATGGAATGCGGCCGGCAGGGTCAACGCAGCTCGCGGGGCACATAGCCCGCAGGGTCAACGCAGCTCGCGGGACACATGACCCGCAGGTTCAGCGCGGGCAGAGCCGAAGGCGGCGCGCCGGCTGGGACCGCCTCAGGCGGCCTTCTCCCGTCGGGCAGGGGCTGGCCTGTTCCCGTTGGAATGTTGCTTGCTCCCGCTGGAGTGGTCGCTGGCCGGATGTGGGAGATGGTTCTCCGGGTGGTCACACCGCTGCCTGGTCTCACTCCTGTTGGGGTGGTTCTGGTGCTGGTTGGTG
>CAZMDO010000820.1:0-1151 GCA_964564445.1 uncultured Ruaniaceae bacterium
GAGCTGCCCGAGGGCCGGTTCGCCGACCGGGAGCTGAGCTGGCTGCAGTTCAACGAACGCGTGCTCGAGCTCGCCGAGGACGACGGTCTGCCGCTGCTGGAACGGGTCCGGTTCCTGGCCATCTTCGCCTCCAACCTGGACGAGTTCTTCATGGTGCGGGTGGCCGGGCTGAAGCGGCGGATCGCCACCGGGATGGCCGTGACCGCCGCCTCGGGTCTGCTGCCCCGGCAGGTGCTGGAGATGATCTCGGTCAAGGCCCACGACCTGGCCACCCGGCACGCGCGGGTGTTCGCCGAGCAGGTCCAGCCCGCGCTCGCCGCCGAGGGCATCACCCTGGTGCACTTCGAGGCGCTGCACGAGAGCGAGAAGGAACGGCTGCACAAGTACTTCCGGAAGATGATCTTCCCGGTGCTCACCCCGCTGGCGGTGGACCCGGCGCACCCGTTCCCGTATATCTCCGGGCTGTCGCTGAACCTCGCGGTGATCGTGCGCAACCCGGCCACCGGCAAGGAGCACTTCGCCCGGGTGAAGGTGCCGCCGCTGCTGCCCCGGTTCATCGCCGTGGACGCCCGCGGCCGTCCGCACCGCCCCGAGGACGCCCCCGACGACGACGGGTTCCGCTCGTTCGTGCCGCTCGAGGACGTGATCTCCTCCTTCCTCTACTACCTGTTCCCGGGGATGGACGTGGTCGAGCACCACGTGTTCCGGGTGACCCGCAACGAGGACCTGGAGGTGGAGGAGGACGACGCGGAGAACCTCCTCAAGGCGCTGGAGAAGGAGCTGCTGCGGCGGCGGTTCGGGCCCGCCGTGCGGCTGGAGCTGGCGGAGGGCTTCACCCCGCGGCTGCGGGACATGCTCATCGGTGAGCTCGGCATCGCCGAGCTGGACGTCTACGAGCTGCCCTCACCGCTGGACCTGACCGGGCTGAACCTGGTCGCCGACCTGGAGCGGCCAGAGCTGCACTACCCCCAGCACGTGGCCTCCACCGCCCGCGGGCTGGCCGAGGTGGAGAGTGCCAAGCCGGTGGACATGTTCGGTGCCATCCGGGCCCGGGACATCCTGCTGCACCACCCCTACGACTCCTTCTCCACCAGCGTGCAGCAGTTCCTCGCCCAGGCGGCAGCGGACCCGCAGGTGCTGGCGATCAAGGT
>CAZMDO010000821.1:0-1149 GCA_964564445.1 uncultured Ruaniaceae bacterium
CGCAACCTGGTGGACCGGCACAACCTCGGCGTCTCCCCGGCCACCATCCGCAACGACATGGCCGCCCTGGAGGACGAGGGCTACATCGCCCAGCCGCACACCTCGGCCGGCCGCATCCCCACGGACAAGGGCTACCGGATGTTCGTGGACCAGATCTCCGTGGTCAAACCGCTCTCCGGGCCGGAACGGCGCGCGATCACCGAGCTGCTCGGTGGTGCTGTGGACCTGGACGAGCTGCTCGAGCGCACCGTCCGCCTGCTCGCCCACCTCACCCAGCAGGTCGCCGTCGTGCAGTACCCCTCGCTGCGCCGCTCCGCGCTGCAGCACGTCGAGCTCGTGCCCACCGCCCCGCGCCGGCTGATGGTGGTGATCATCACCAGCAACGGTCGGGTCGCCCAGCGCATCGTGGAGTCCACCGAGGACCTGGAGGAGGTGCTGCTGGCCGAGCTGCGCGCCCGGATCAACGCCGAGGTCGCCGGCCTCGGTGCGGCGAAGGCCCGGCAGCGCCTGGACCTGGTCGCCGAGGCGTTCGGCCCGGCGGACCGGCCGCTGATCACCGCGATCGTGCAGACCATCGACGAGACCCTGTCGGAGGACGTCGAGGAGCGGATCGTGATGGCCGGCACCGCGAACCTGGCCCGTTCCGACCTGGACTTCCCGCGCACCATCGGCCCCGTGCTGGAGGCCCTCGAGGAGCAGATGGTGCTGCTGCGGCTGCTCACCGAGATGGTCGAGGACGCCCCGCACCGGCCGCTGGCGGTGCGCATCGGCCGGGAGACGCACCACGAGAACCTCGCGGAGACCGCCGTCATCGCCAGCGGTTACGGTGGGGAGGGTCCGCAGGCCGTCGGCCAGCTCGGCGTGCTCGGCCCCACCCGGATGGACTACCCGACCACCATGGCCTCCGTGCGCGCGGTGGCCCGCTACCTGTCCCGCTTCATGAGCGGCTGACCAGGGCCACCACCCCTGCGACCCCAGCGACCTGAGAACCTACAGAAAGCAACCTGTGAGCGACTACTACGCCATCCTGGGCGTCTCCCGCGACGCCAGCACGGAGGACATCAAGCGCGCGTACCGCAAGCTCGCCCGCCAGCACCACCCGGACGTCGCCGGGCCGGAGAGCGCGGAGAAGTTCAAGGACATCGCCGC
>CAZMDO010000822.1:0-1149 GCA_964564445.1 uncultured Ruaniaceae bacterium
GACGAGCTCGGCATAGCTGCCATACGCCGTCGGGATGGCGTGCTCGGCGGCGAACGCCTGTGCGCGGGCGGCGCTGCGGGAGCCGACCGCCACCACGGCCGAGGCGGTGTGGGCGGGGATGTCCCGGGCGAACCGGCGGGCGATGCCGCCGGGGCCGAGGATGCCCCAGCGCAGCGGCGGCGCGGTGGTCGGGTCAGGTCCGAAGGCAGGGTCATGGCTCGACATGCCGTCCAGCGTAGAGGTCCGACCGCGACCGCCGGCTCCCTGTCTCAGCGGCGCCCCGGGCGACTGCCTCATCTGTCCACAGCCCCCGGGCGGCTGCGCCGCCGATTCCGGCACCCTGGTCGGCATGGTCGAACCGTCCCGGCTGGCCTCGAAGGTGGGCCTGTACTCGATCCCGGAGCTGGCGGCCCGGGGTATCGACCGTCGCCGCCGTGGCCAGCTCGTACGGCAGGGGCGTCTGGTCCCGGCAGCACGCGGCTGGTTCGCTGCCCCCGACGCCGACCTGTCGGCGCTCAGCGCGATCCGGTCGGGGGTGCGGCTCACCTGCGTGTCGGCGGCTCGTCTGCACGGACTGTGGACACCGGCGGTACCGGGTACGCATGTGTACGGCCGCCGCGGGGTGGTGCCGCCGACCTTCGTGGCGCACGGCCCGTACCGCGACCGCTGGCCGGAGACTTCCCCGGTGGCGAGCCTGCCCCTCTGCCTGGAGCACGCGGCACGGTGCCTGTCCGCCGAGCTCGCGGCCACCATGATCGAGTCAGCGTTGACCAAGCGCCTGCTCCAGCCTGCACAGGTGGATCCGCTCACCCTGGGCCTCCCGGCCCGGATCCGGGCCAGGCTGCTGCCCCTCTCCGGTCTCAGCGAGTCGGGCTCGGAGACCCGGGTCGCCCGGTGGCTGCGGGCCCGGTGCGTGCCGTTCGCCCAACAGGTCCAGATCGACGGTGTCGGCCGGGTCGACTTCCTGGTGGGTCGTTCCTGGGTGATCGAGGTGGACAGCAGAGCACACCACACCTCGGTGGCGGACTACGAGCGGGACCGACGTCGGGACCTTGCGGCCCGGATCCGCGGCTACACCGTCACCCGCCTCAGCTTCACCCAGGTGTGGGACTCCTGGCCGGCTACGCAGGCGGATCTGGCAGCCCTCGT
>CAZMDO010000823.1:0-1149 GCA_964564445.1 uncultured Ruaniaceae bacterium
CACCAAGCTGATGGTCGAGGAGGTGCTCGCCGACCTGGCCGCCGGCACCGACCTGCGAGCGGTGGTGCTGCGCTACTTCAACCCGATCGGCTCAGACCCGCAGCTGCGCAGCGGCGTGTACGCCGGCATCCCCAGCCACGTGCTCGGCCAGCTGGTGCGCACCGCCCTCGGGGAGCAGGAGACCTTCACCCTCACCGGCACCGACCTGCCCACCCGGGACGGCACCGGGCTGCGGGACTACGTGCACGTGTGGGACCTCGCCCGTGCGCACGTACGCGCCCTGGAACGGTTCGACGCGGCGCTCGATGCGGTCGGCAGCGAGCAGGTGGTGCTGAACGTGGGCACCGGCCAGGGGGTGACCGTGCGTGAGCTGCACGCCGCCGTAGAGCAGGTCTGCGGGGTGAGCGTGCCGCTGGTGACGGCCCCGCCCCGGCCGGGTGACGCCGTCGGTGCGTTCGCGAACGTGGACCGGGCCGCCGAGCTGCTCGGCTGGCGGGCCGAGCTCAGCCTGGAGGAGGGCATCGCCTCCTCGCTCGCCTGGGCGCAGCGGCGGGCCGAGGTGATCGGCCGCTAGCGTCCGCGGCGGGCCGAGGTGATCGGCAGCTAGCCTCCGCGGCGGGCCGAGGTGATCGGCCGCTAACCGCCCCGGCGGGCCAGCACCCCGGCCAGGTAGGCCGCCTGCCCGGCATGCTGGTGGTCCTCACCGAGCACGCTGACCAGCCGGACGGCGAGCGTGACCGGCGGATCCCAGGTCTCGTCCACCACCCGGTCCAGGTCCGCATCGGTGAGCCCGGACAGGAAACGCTCGGTCGCCGCGCGGGTGGCACGGTGGTACCCGAGCAGGTCCGCGGCGCTCACCCCGCGCACCTGGCCCACCTGGTCGCTGCTGTGCCCGAACCCGGTCTCGCCCGGGGCGAACGGCAGACCGAACCGGTCCGCCCAGCGGTCGGCGGTCCACACCTGCTCGGTGCCGGCCACCTCGGCCACGTGGTCGTCCTGCACCCGGGTCAGGTGCCAGGCCAACCAGGCGATCGAGTTCGCGTCCGGGTCGATCCGGGTCTCCAGCTCGGCCGCGCCGAGGTGGTCGAGCGCCTGGGTGAGCACCTGCTCCACCCGGGAGAAACCATCGATGAGCAGGTCCGTGGCGGC
>CAZMDO010000824.1:0-1147 GCA_964564445.1 uncultured Ruaniaceae bacterium
CGGGGTTCAGCACCGACGTGCCCTGGTAGGCGGCGGTGACTTGGAACGACGTGGAGACCTGGGCCCCGTCGGAATCGGTGGCGGTCACGGAGACGACGCTCGTGGCCTGCCGGACGTCCGCCGTGAGGTCCAGGGTCAGCTTGTCGCCGTGGACGTGGTGGTCGGCGATGGCCCCGGTGCTGGTGATGCCGTTCGTGATGCCCACCGAATAGCTCAGGTCGTCGGGGGTCTCGGCGTCGTCGAAGTAGTCGTCCAGGGCCAGTGGGTAGGAGTCTCCAGGGGCGCCCGTCAGGTCGGGGATCCCGCTGGTGGTCGGTGGAGTGTTGTCCGGTTTGTTGCCGTCGACCTCGTAGGCGCCGATATCGCACCGGTCCGGTCGCAGCGCCCCAGTTTGGTCCGGCCCGTCCGAGCAGTGCGAGCCGGCAGCCAGCAGGTCGCCGGAGGGTGGGCTCACCGACGTGGTTGCCTCGGCCGTCGTCGCGCCGTCGGTGATCTGCGGCAGGGAATAGGACGGGCTGACCTGCTGTAGCGACCCGAGATCGCCGGCCTTGAGCGTCACGTCGTTTTTCGGGCTGCGCGCCAGGCAACTGCCGGGAAGGGACGCAGTGACGGCGTTGTGGCCCCCGTTGACCATGGCCACCTTGCAGTCGCCGATGGATGGTTGGTCGTCGCCACGGGCCGCGACGTTGTCCCCGAGGACGCTGCTGCTGATCGTCGCGATCTCATCGGACGACCCCGCCGGGTCTGCCCAGATGCCGGGCGGGCGGACGTCGTCACCGTCCCAGGTCTGGGTGTGGTTGCCGGCGATGGTGTCCGCGTGGAACGTCGCCGCACCGGTGGTGTGCACGGTGCCGGCGGAGGATCCGCCCGCCCCCTTGCCGGTGGTCGCGGTGTTGCCCGCCACCGTGGTGGCCGTGATGGTGACCGACGCGACCTTGGCGGAGATGGCCGATACCGCGTCGCCGGCGTGCACGACCACGCCGGCGGGGCCGTCGTCGCCGTCCTTGCCGTGGTAGTGCGCGACATCGTCTCCCGCAGACGGCCCACCCAGGACGTACACCGGGCACGTCAGATTACCGCCCGAGCCGCCGGCGCCGCCCTCGCCGCCGGCGCCGCCGGCCCCGCCCACCGCGGTCTTGCCGGTGAT
>CAZMDO010000825.1:0-1146 GCA_964564445.1 uncultured Ruaniaceae bacterium
AGCGGATCCGTTGATCCATCGCACCACGCAGTATAGGAGCGGCAGGCTCACCCGCTCGCGGAGGCAGGCTCACCCGCCGTCGCGCCGGCGGACCATCTCGGCGATCCAGACCGGGGCGTACGGGGAGGTGCACCCCGGGGAGGTGGGATAGTCCTCGAGCACCCGCAGCCGCTCGCCGATCGCTACCGCACGCTCCCGCAGCCCGGGGTGGTGGATGCCGATCGTGGCCAGCGTCTCGTTCATCGCCCACTGCAGCCGCTCCTCGGCGTCGGCCATGTCCGCCTCGATCACCTCGAGCAGACCGGGCAGGTCCAGCCCGTCGGCGTCCTTGGCCACCCGTGCCGACGTCAGCTGCCACCCGGCGCTGGCCACCGCCGGGTCGGCGTCGGTCAGCCATGCGGTGCGCAGCTGCTCGGCGTGCGGGCTCTTCTTCACCACGTAGCTCACCAACCAGGCGTGCACCTTGGGGGTCCGGCTCTCCCGCAGCATCCGGTCCAGGTCGTCGGCGGTGAAGGCCTTCGGCCGGCAGACCAGCAGGGCGAGCAGGCGGGCCGCACTGTCCCCGGTGGCCCACAGCTGGGTGGCCAGCTCCTGCTGGGTCTTCAGCCGCTTGGCCAGGGCACGTAGCCGGCTGAGGTTCACCCCGTGGTCGTCGCCGTGGCGCTCGTTCACGGCCCGCACCGCCGGGTCCGCCAGCTGATCCAGCTCGGCGAGCACCGCCGCCAGCGTGCTCTCGGTCATCGGGCACCTTTCGTCTGGTGCGAGCGTAGGGGATCGGCGGCTGTCACACCTCACCCGCCGGCCCCGACACACCAGGTGACGCCGACCGGCGCCGACCACCTGGAGGGAACACCATGCCCCGAATCGACATGAGCCGCACCAACAAGCTCGGCTACGCCGCCGTCCTCGGAATGGAGGGCTACGCCCGCAGGTCCGTGGACCCCGTGCTGTACGAGCTGCTCAAGCTGCGCGCCTCGATCCTGAACGGCTGCGGGTACTGCGTGGACATGCACGCCACCGACGGGCGCAAACGGGGCATCCCGCTGCGCAAGCTGTTCGCCGTGGCCGCCTGGGAGCACTCGCCCACGCTCTTCGATGACCGGGAGCGGGCCGTGCTCGCCCTGACCGACGCCGTCACCCGGCTCG
>CAZMDO010000826.1:0-1145 GCA_964564445.1 uncultured Ruaniaceae bacterium
TCACCACCAACGACCCGGTGAAGATCGCCGAGGACTACGCGATGCTGCAGCACCTGGCCGACGGCCGGGTGGACCTGATGCTCGGCCGCGGCAACACCGCCCCGGTCTACCCCTGGTTCGGCAAGGACATCCGCCAGGGACTGCCGCTGACGGTGGAGAACTACCAGCTGCTGCGCCAGCTCTGGGACGAGGAGGTGGTGGACTGGGAGGGCCGGTTCCGCACCCCGCTGCAGGGTTTCACCGCCACCCCGCGACCGCTGGACGGGGTGGCCCCGTTCGTCTGGCACGGCTCGATCCGCACCCCGCAGATCGCCGAGCTGGCCGCGATGTACGGCGACGGCTTCTTCGCCAACAACATCTTCTGGCCCAAGGAGCACTTCCAGGCGCTCATCGGCCTGTACCGGGAGCGCTACGAGCACTACGGGCACGGCAGCGCCGACCAGGCGATCGTCGGGCTGGGCGGGCAGGTCTTCATGCGGAAGAACTCCCAGGACGCGGTCGCCGAGTTCCGCCCGTACTTCGACAACGCCCCGGTGTACGGGCACGGGCCCAGCCTGGAGGAGTTCACCGAGGCCACCCCGCTGACCGTGGGCAGCCCGCAGCAGGTCATCGACAAGACGCTGACCTTCGCCGAGTCCTTCGGGCACTACCAGCGCCAGCTGTTCCTGCTCGACCACGCCGGCCTGCCCACCACGACCGTGCTCGAACAGCTCGACCTGCTCGGCGAGATCCTGCCCACGCTGCGCGCCGAGTTCGACAAGAACCGGCCCGCGCACGTGCCGGACGGGCCCACCCACGCCGCCCGGGTGGCGGCCGCTGGCGGGCCGGTGGACCTGACCCCGCAGGTGGAGATCGACCTGCACTCCGGCAGCGCGGTGCGCCGCTGACCGCCCCGATGTGCACCCTGAGGAGATCGCGATGAGTGCGCGCAGTGCCGCCCTGGCCTGGGAGTCGCTGTTCCGGGCGCAGGTGCACCTGATGCGCCAGTTCGAGGCGGCGAAGGACTTCCGCCCGCTGACCTCGCGCGAGTACGACGTGCTGTTCACCCTCTCCGGCAGCGAGGAGCCGATGCGGCTGCGGGACCTGAACGCGCACGTGCTGCTCAGCCAGCCGAGCCTGTCCCGGATGGTCGACCGGCTCGCGGC
>CAZMDO010000827.1:0-1143 GCA_964564445.1 uncultured Ruaniaceae bacterium
GCCGCCGGTGCCGACCGGTACGACAACCTCACCAAGATCGCCCTGCAGAAGCAGATCGGCTACGAGCAGGAGGTCAAGGACGCCGAGCCGATGCTCGCCTCCCAGCGCGAGGTGGTGGAGAAGCTCAAGAACGGGCTGGCGATCATGAAGGACAAGCTCGGCGAGCTCAAGGTCAAGCGCGACCAGCTCAACGCCCGGGCGAAGACCGCCCAGGCCCAGGCCCAGGTGCAGCAGGCGATCGGGTCGATGAACGTGCTCGACCCGACCAGCGAGATCTCCCGGTACGAGGACCAGATCCGCCGCCAGGAGGCCCTGGTGGCCGGCCGGGCGGAGATCAACGCCTCCTCCCTGGACGCCCAGTTCGCCGAGCTGGAGGCGGACGCCTCCTCCCTGGAGGTGGACGCCCGGTTCGCGGCGCTGAAGTCCGGCGGGTCGGCCGGGCAGATCGGCACCACCCCGCAGGGCTGAGCCCGCCCGCAGGGCGTGAGCACCGGCCCTGCGCACCCGATCGGACCTGCCGCCCGCGGTGAGCGTCGAGCTCGCCGCGGGCGGCGCGGCATAGAGTGACCCCATGTCCCAGACCGAGACCCCGCGCCTGACCTATCTGCTGGTGGACGGCGAGAACATCGACGCCACCCTCGGCATGAGCGTGCTGGGACACCGGCCCAACCCGGACGAGCGGCCCCGCTGGGACCGCGTCACCGAGCACGCCCGCACGCTGTGGGACCAGCCGGTGCGGGCGCTGTTCTTCCTGAACGCCACCAGCGGGCAGATGCCGATGAACTTCGTGCAGGCGCTGCTGGCGATGGGCTACCACCCGATCCCGCTGGCCGGGTCCGGCACCGAGAAGGTGGTGGACGTCGGCATCCAGCGCACCCTGGAAGCGCTCGCCGACCGCCCCGGGGACGTGCTGCTGGCCAGCCACGACGGCGACTTCCTGCCCCAGCTCGAGCACCTCATCGACGGTCAGCGGCGGCTGGGCGTGATGTGCTTCCGCGAGTTCGTCAACGCCCGGCTCGGCGAGCTGGCCGACCGCGGCGTGCAGCTGGTGGACCTGGAGGACGACGTGCACGCGTTCACGGTGCCGCTGCCGCGGGTGCGGATCATCCCGCTGGAGACCTTCGACCCGCTGCGGTACCTGTA
>CAZMDO010000828.1:0-1141 GCA_964564445.1 uncultured Ruaniaceae bacterium
GGTTACTGCCGGGGGTCGGGCCTGTCGGAATCCCGAAGGCCTCGCTGCCACCGGCGCAGGCGAGCCCGGCCGGGGCGGTGGCGTTGATCAGACGCTCAAGGGTCTGGGCGCTGAGGGTGACCGCGATGTGTGGGCGCACCCGCGCACCGGGCTGGAAGGTGCCGGCATCAAGATGGGACCGGCACAGCTGCACCAACGCGTCGGCACGCCGCTGTGCCGGGGTGCGCTCATCATCGGCCGAGGGCACCCCGATGATCGCGGCCAGCACCTGCTGGACCAGCTGCCCCTCCTCCTGGCCCAACCAGCCACGGATGTCGGTGCCATCGAGCACCTGGGAGATGAACAGCTCCCGCCGGGCACTCTGCTCACGCCACCCCCGGTCGGCCGCCTCCGGATCGGTCCGCACCGCCCAGGCCTTGACCACCCGCGTGAAGGCATCAGCATCCAACCGCTGCGCCTGGGCCACCAAGAACCCCTCACCCATGTCCTGATCAGCCAGCTGCTCACGCTGCGCCTCGGTCTTGGTGAACCGCGCGAGCACCTTCGCATGCTCCCCGCCCAGGCGCCCCTCGGCCAGCGCCCGGGACGCCAGCGGCAACCGCTGGCGCAGGTCCCTGGCCAACAACCGCACCGCGTTCGAGGTGTGCTGTCGCCGATGAGTGTGCACACTCCACCACCGCGAGAACGACCGGTACCCGGCCTCACGCCACCCCAGCCCGGACTCCAGACCACCAGCACACTGGTGCTGCAAGGCCTCCACCCCCCGGACCACCCGCTCCACCCCAGCCGCGACCGCCGCAGCCTCCTGGTGGTCGAACGAGGCGAACGCGGACTGGGTCAACGCAGCCAGCTCGGCCCCGACCTGCCCGAGCCGCTCACACAGCTCCCCAGCACTGGCCGGAACCTCCACCTCCGTCATCAACGTCATCCTCATCCACCTCCATCCACAACACCCATGCGTCATACTGTTGTTCGAGCACTACTTATAGTCTAAACGAACCCACCGACAATATTCTCAAGCCCGACACGCCCCCTCCCAACACCCGCTCCGCCATCCCCTCCTCTGCTGTCGTCCACCAGCCTGCCCCGCAACAGCACACCAGGAACCACCCACCAAAGGGGGGTTGTGGATAACGGGGCA
>CAZMDO010000829.1:0-1140 GCA_964564445.1 uncultured Ruaniaceae bacterium
ACCATCTCTTCGTGGTCGATGTCGAAGAAGGTCTGCACCACGTCCTCGGGGTCCTGGCGCAGCCCGGAGAAGATCTCGGCGAAGGCGCGGGACATCCGGGCCGGGGTGTCCCGCAGGCCGGGGCGGTCCGGGTCCTCCCCCACCGCACGGAGCAGGTCGCGCACCGCGCGCTGCACCCCCGCGGCGTCGTAGGAACGCTCGACGGCGCCGTCCGGGGCACCGGAGTCACGTGCGGTGACCGGGAGCTGGTCGGTCACCGGGGCTCCTCCGGACCGCTCGTGGCCGCACCGGGGTCGCCGCCCTGCTGCGGGCCGCCCGGGGGCGGCCAGGACTGGCCAGGGGCGCTGCCCGGGTGAGCTGCGCCGTCGTGCGGAGCCGGACCCGGGTGAGCTGCGCCGTCGTGCGGAGCCGGACCCGGGTGCGCTGCGCCGTCGTGCGGAGCCTGACCAGGGTGAGCTGCGCCGTCGTGCGCGGCCTGGTCGTACGGACCGGACACCGGCTCCTCCTGCGGGCGGCGAGTGCCCGGGGCGGGCTCCCCACCCGGGGCGAGGGGCCCAGCCACCGTGTCGTCACCGGCAGCAGCGGCCTCGTCCTGCGGGGCCATCCGGTCCTGCCCCTGGGCGCGCTCCACCGGGGTCTGCACCGGCGGGATGTCGCTGACCGGGCGGTCCTCGCTGGAGAGCCACACCGGGCGCGGGTCGCGCTTGACCACCGAGGCGAACACCTCGGCCAGCTCGGCCTGGTTCAGCGTCTCCCGCTCCAGCAGCTCGCTGGCCAGGTCATCGAGCACCTGCCGGTAGGTGTTCAGGATCTCCCACGCCTCGTCGTGCGCGGAGTCGATCAGCCGGCGCACCTCCTCGTCCACCAGTCCGGCGACGTCCTCGGAGTACTCCCGCGGATGACCCATGTCCCGGCCGAGGAACACCTCCGAGTCCGGGGTGCCGAGCCGGATCGCACCGACCCGCTCGCTCATCCCGAACTCCTTGACCATCTTCCGCGCAGTGGCGGTGGCCTTCTCGATGTCGTTCGAGGCGCCGGTGGTGGGGTCGTGGAAGACGATCTCCTCGGCGACCCGCCCCCCCATCGCGTAGGCCAGCTGGTCGAGCAGCTCGTTGCGGGTGGTGGAGTACTTGTCCTCGG
>CAZMDO010000830.1:0-1140 GCA_964564445.1 uncultured Ruaniaceae bacterium
GCGGCGGTGAGCACCGAGAGCGACCGGTCGTAGCGGAACCCGGGCCGGATCCGCTTGAAGATCCTCGGCACGGTCTCCAGGTTGTGCGCGAGCACCTCCGGCCGGGAGGAGAACACCTCGGCGAGCTGGTCTGGCTCGGCGTTGAAGTCCGGGATGAGCAGCTCGACCCCGGTGCCGGGGTTGACCTGGTGGATCTGCCGCACGGTCTCGGCGTACAGCCAGGCGCCGCCGTCGTCCAGGTCATCGCGGGCCACCCCGGTCACGGTCGCGTAGCGCAGCCCCATCGCCTGCACCGAGGCGGCCACCCGGCGCGGCTCGTCGGCGTCGAAGTCCGCGGGCTTGCCGGTGTCGATCTGGCAGAAGTCGCAGCGGCGGGTGCACTGGGAGCCGCCGATGAGGAACGTGGCCTCCCGGTCCTCCCAGCACTCGAAGATGTTCGGACAGCCGGCCTCCTGGCAGACGGTGTGCAGGCCCTCCCGCTGCACCAGGGAGCGCAGCTCGGTGTACTCCGGGCCCATCGTGGCGCGGGTCTTGATCCAGGAGGGCTTCTTCTCGATCGGCACCGCAGCGTTGCGGGCCTCGACGCGAAGCATCTTGCGTCCTTCAGGAGCGACAGCCATTCTCGCTTACCTTCCGTCGGGGGCTCGGTGCCACCCTATGCCGGGGTGCGGCTGGGTGCGGGAGGGGGTGATGAGACCTGCACCACATCCCACCCACCCCGGGGTCGTCCTGTCAGACGGGGACCATGGACCCCGCTGGACAGGACGACCGGGGATCATGCCGGGACCCGGGCCAGCAGCGGGGTCAGGGCCCGGTCCAGGTGCGGCTCGAACACGTCGGCGCAATCGGTGACCGTGACGGTCTGCCCGGCGAGCTCGGAGATCGAGGTGACGCCCGCGTCGGTGATCCCGCACGGCACGATCGCGGAGAATGCCGCCAGGTCCGGGCAGGCGTTGATCGCCACCCCGTGCATCGTCACCCCGCGGGCCACCCGCACCCCGATCGCGGCGATCTTGCGGTCCTGCTCCACCCCTTGCCCGCGCACCCACGCCCCGGTGCGGCCCTCCACCCGCTCGGCGGTGATGCCCCAGTGCGCGCAGGTGTCGATCACCGCCTGCTCCAGGGCGCGCACGTAGGCGA
>CAZMDO010000831.1:0-1140 GCA_964564445.1 uncultured Ruaniaceae bacterium
AACGGCAGCGCATCCGCACCTGGTACGCCGACCCGGATGCGCTGCCGGTGATCCTCCTGAGTCACCCGCGTGATCTCGACCGGCTTCTCGCCGAGCTCTGAGCCCGCGGGCTCCGGCACGGGCCGCGGCAGCACCGGCCGACCGAATGCTGTTCGAGGTCAGATTGGTGCACTGAGGGTGAATCCTTGTACCTCGGTGTGCGGAAAGTGCCTCAGACGATCGCCTGCCCGCGGGACGGCGGGGGTCGCCCGGCGTCGGTGTGCGGAAAGTGCCTCAGACGATCGTCTGCCCGCGGGACGGCGGGACTCGCCGGGGCGGCGCCGGTCACCGGGGGCGCAGCGCACCGGAGGCGAGCAGGGCGTGCTGGCGCACCCGCTCCGGGCCGAGCGGGTCACCGGGGTCGGCGCGCAGGGCCGGGTGCGTCACCAGCTCGACCTCGCCCTCGGGCAGCGCGGCCAGGAACGCGGGCACGTCCTCGGCGGCGGGGACCTCGGTGACCACCGCGTCCGGCAGCAGCAGGCCGGCCGCGTCCGCCGCCGCCACCGCTCGGGCGTGCAGTCCCGCCTGCTCCGCCGCCAGCCCGGCGGGCGCCCGCCGCGGCAGCCGTAACCGGAGCCGGTACCGGGCGGCCACCGCGATCGCCTCGGCGAGCACCCCGCCCGGGCGCACCGCCTCCGGCCCCAGACCGTAGAGCGCCGACGTGTGCAGGTCCAGGTGGGCGGGGGAGTGGCCGGCGGCGGCCATCGCCTCCACCTGGGCGACGATCAGGGCGCTGACCTCCTGGCTCGAGGCGCCGACCAGCTCGTCGGGCTCCGCCTGCACGTGCACACCGAGCGGCACCAGGCCGGCCAGCGCGGTCATCGCGGCGGCCGCACCGCGGGTGCGTACCAGCACGGACGCCGCGGACAGGTGACCGGCCCGGGCCAAGGAGGCTACGCCGTCATCGATCGCAGCGGACTGGCCGACATCGTCGGCCACCACGCGGAGTACCCGGCTCACGCCTTGGTGGCCCGGGTGGTCTCTCCGTCCGGCTCGTCGTCGACCGCGCCGGTGGCCTCCGGCGGGGTCGGTGCGTCCGTGGCCATGGCGCGCCCCTGCTCCACCACGCGCCGGTCGAACCGCACGAAGAAGCTCAGCACC
>CAZMDO010000832.1:0-1132 GCA_964564445.1 uncultured Ruaniaceae bacterium
AGGGTGGGGCCGGTGAACAGGGTGTCGTCCAGGTTCAGCTGCACGCTGGTGGTGCCGGCCTCGGTGAGCGCGGCGGCGGTCTGCTCGGCCAGGTCGGCCAGGCCGGCGTGGCCGATGATCGCGTCCGGGTCGCCGGAGCCGGCGGCCAGGGTCAGGTCGCCGCCGGCCACCAGGGTCACCTGGCCGGCCGCGCCGCTGACCGCAGTGGTGGTGAACCGGTGCTGGTCGCCGTAGCTCTGCACCGCGGCCACGGCCACCAGCAGCTTCAGGCTGGAGGCGGGCACGTAGCCGTCCCCGACGTGCTCGGCGAGCAGCTGCTCCCCGGTGGCCACGTCCACCACCATCACCCCGGGGCTGGGGCCCACGCGCGCGTCGGTGAGCAGCTCCTGGCTCAGCTCGGCGAGCGCGTCCGCGCTGGGCACCGGCGCATCGGTGGCGGGCCCGGGCACCACCACCTGGGCCACCGGTGCGGGCAGCGCGGGCGTCGGGAACGGCTCGGCCTCCGGCCATGGCTCCGTGCGGGTGAGCACACCGGGGGCCAGGTCGAACGCGTCCAGGGTGCCGTACCCGGTGCCGAGCACGAGCAGCAGCAGGAGCCCCACGGCGATCCGGCGGCGCCGGTACATCCGCCGCCGCTGCGGGCTCATCCGCCGCACAGGCCTGCGCGGCGGCGCGCTTGCAGTCTTGGCCACACTTTGCCCTTCGTCGTCCTGGCGCTCACCCGAAACGGCCCGCGGTAGTCCACACTAGGACAAGCACATCCCATCAGGCGGAAGAGACAGGCTGTGGAATTCGACGTCACGATCGAGATCCCCAAGGGGCAGCGCAACAAGTACGAGGTGGACCACGAGACCGGTCGGATCCGGCTGGACCGGATGCTCTTCACCTCCACGCGCTACCCGGACGACTACGGCTACATCGAGGGCACGCTCGGTGAGGACGGCGACCCGCTGGACGCGCTGGTGCTGCTGGAGGAGCCGACGTTCCCGGGGTGCTTGATCCGCTGCCGCGCGCTGGGCATGTTCCGGATGCGTGACGAGGCCGGTGGTGACGACAAGGTGCTCTGCGTGCCGGTCGGGGACCAGCGGGCGAGCTGGCGCAGCGACATCGACGACGTCTCGGAGTTCCACCG
>CAZMDO010000833.1:0-1131 GCA_964564445.1 uncultured Ruaniaceae bacterium
CCGGGCTGGTGGTGCTGATCTGGGCGCTCGCCGGTGAGGCGTTGAGCCAGGTGTTCCAGACCGCGATGGACCGTGTCCTCGGAGTCTGAGGTCCCCGGCCGCGAGAACGGTTCCGCACTGGTCGACTTCCTGCTCGTCTCGGTGCTGGTGACCGTGCTGGTGCTCGGTGTGGTGCAGCTCGCGCTGACGCTGCACGTGCGCAGCGTGCTCATCGACAGTGCCGCCGAGGGGGCCCGGTATGCCGCACTGGACGGGACCAGCCTGCCGGACGGGGCGGCCCGCACCCGCTGGCTGATCGACTCCACGCTGCCGGCCGCCTACGCCCAGCACGTCGAGATCGGCCGCGCAGACTACCGCGGCGTGGGCGTGGTGGAGGTACGGGTGAGCGCACCGGTGCCGGTCCTCGGGCTGCTCGGGCCGTCCGGGCTGATCGACGTGACCGGCCGTGCTGTGGACGAGCAACGATGAACGTGCTGGTCTGGCTGCGCCGCCGCCTGGCCCGGTGCGGGGCGAGGGAGGGCGGCAGCGCCGTGGTCGAGTTCCTCGGCGTGGCCCTGGTGCTGCTGGTGCCTACGGTGTACCTGATCATCACCCTCGGCCGGGTGCAGGCCGCCACGTTCGCCGCCGACGGGGCCGCGCGGGACGCGGGCCGGCTGATCGCCCAGGCGGACACCTTCGAGGAGGGGGTCGCGGATGCGACGCTCGCGGTGGAGCTCGCCTTCGCCGACCAGGGCATGGACGTGGACGGTGCCGACGCGCTGCAGGTGACCTGCGAGGAGGACCCGTGCTTGAGCCCCGGTGCCTACCTGCACCTGGAGGTGGCCACCGACGTGCCGTTGCCGCTGACCCCGCCGTTCCTGGACGAGGCGCTCGGCACCACGGTGCGCGTGCAGGCCGAGGCGATGACCGCCGTCGACGACTTCCGGGCGGCGCCGTGAGCACGTGGTGGCGGGCCCGGTGGGCCCGGGTGCGGCGCTCGGGTACGGACGAGGGCCAGATCCTCCTGCTCTCGCTGGTCTTCGGCGTGCTCACCCTCGCCCTGGTGCTGGTGGTGGCCTCCGTCTCCGCCATCTACCTGGAGCGCAAGGAGCTGCTCGCCCTCGCCGACGCGCTCGCGGCCGATGCGGCCGA
>CAZMDO010000834.1:0-1131 GCA_964564445.1 uncultured Ruaniaceae bacterium
CCATCCCCAGCTTCTTCGAGCACCGGCTCAAGGACACCTCCCGCGCGATCCGGATTGTCTGCGGGCTGATCATCCTGGTGTTCTTCACCTTCTACGTCTCCAGCGGCATGGTCGCCGCCGGGAAGTTCTTCGAGTCCAGCTTCGGCGCCCCGTACCTGTTCGGCATGCTGCTGGTCTCCGGCATCACCATCCTGTACACCTTCTTCGGCGGGTTCCTCGGCGCAACCTTGACCGACGTGGCCCAGGGGCTGCTGATGCTCGCCGCCCTGATCGCCGTGCCGCTGGTGGCGGTGTTCAGCGCCGGTGGGCCGGCGGAGACCGTCAGCTCCATCCAAGAGGTCGATCCCGAGCTGCTCAGCCTGTTCGCCGGCGGCACCGCGATCGGCATCATCTCCGCCGCGGCCTGGGGCCTGGGCTACTTCGGGCAGCCGCACATCATCGTCCGGTTCATGGCGCTGCGGAACCCGCAGCAGGCGCACGCCGCCCGACGGATCGGCATCGGCTGGATGATCCTGACCGTGGCCGGTTCCATCTGCACCGCACTCATCGGCATCGCCTACTTCCACCGTCACGGCGGTTCACCCACCGACGCCGAGAGCGGTGAGACCGTGTTCCTGGACCTGGCGCAGATCCTGTTCCACCCGTTCATCGCCGGGCTGGTGCTGGCGGCCGTCCTGGCCGCGATCATGTCCACCATCTCCTCCCAGCTGGTGGTCACCTCATCGGCCCTGGTGGAGGACCTGTTCAAGATCATCGCGGAGAAGACCGGTGGCGTGGCGCGGCTGAAGGACAAGACGTACGTGATGCTGGGCCGGCTCGGCGTGCTGGTGGTGGCCATCATCGCCGCGGTCCTGGCGATCAATCCCTCGGACAGCATCCTCAACCTCGTGGGCTTCGCCTGGGCCGGGTTCGGGGCGTCGTTCGGCCCGATCGTGCTGCTCTCCCTGTTCTGGAAGCGGTTGAGCAACTGGGGCGCCCTGGCCGGCCTGATCACCGGTGCGGTGGTCGCCTACGCCTGGGGCCAGTCCGCACTCTCGGACACGCTGTATGAGATCGTGCCCGGATTCGTCGCGAACCTGGTGGTGGCCGTGGTGGTCAGCCTGCTCACGTTCCGACCGGACGAGGAGATCA
>CAZMDO010000835.1:0-1131 GCA_964564445.1 uncultured Ruaniaceae bacterium
CCGACTGGGACGTGATCGCCCTGGACGAGCCGACCAACCACCTGGACGTGGAGGGTATCGCCTGGCTCGCCGAGCACCTCAAGAAGCGCTGGCCCCGGGGCGCCGGGGCGCTGCTGGTGATCACCCACGACCGCTGGTTCCTGGACGAGGTGTGCACCACGATGTGGGAGGTGCACGACCAGCAGGTGGAACCCTTCGACGGCGGGTACGCCGCCTACGTGCTGCAGCGGGTGGAGCGGGACCGGCAGGCCGCCACCGTCGAGGCCAAACGGCAGAACCTGATGCGCAAGGAGCTCGCCTGGCTGCGCCGCGGCGCCCCGGCCCGCACGTCCAAGCCGAAGTTCCGCATCGACGCCGCGAACGCCCTGATCGCCGACGTGCCCGAGGTGCGCAACCGGCTCGAGCTCACCCGGCTGGCCACCGCCCGGCTCGGCAAGGACGTGGTGGACCTGGAGGACGTCTCGGTCAGCTACGGCCAGCACGAGGTGCTCCGGGAGGTGACCTGGCGGATCGGCCCGGGTGAGCGCACCGGGATCCTGGGGGCGAACGGCGCCGGCAAGTCCACCCTGCTCTCCCTGGTCGCCGGCACCCTGGCCCCCACCACCGGCCGGGTGAAGCACGGCAAGACCGTGCGGGTGGCCACCCTGGACCAGCAGTTCACCGAGCTCGCCGATATCGCCACCGACCGGGTACGGGAGGTGCTGGCCCGGACCAAGGCGACCTTCGCCGTCGACGGCAAGGACCTCACCCCGGCCCAGCTGCTGGAACGGCTCGGTTTCTCCCGGGCGCACCTGTCCGCCCGGGTGGCCGACCTCTCCGGCGGGCAGCGCCGGCGCCTGCAGCTGCTGCTGGTGCTGCTCTCCGAGCCGAACGTGCTCATCCTGGACGAGCCCACCAACGACGTGGACACCGACATGCTCACCGCGATGGAGGACCTGCTGGACTCCTGGCCGGGCACGCTGATCGTGGTCTCCCACGACCGGTACCTGCTCGAGCGGGTCACCGACACCCAGTACGCGATCCTCGGCGGGCAGCTGCGGCACGTGCCGGGCGGGGTGGCAGAGTACCTGCGGCTGCGGGCCGACGACGGCGCAGCCCCGGGCACACAGGGCGCTCGCCCGGACCAGGGGT
>CAZMDO010000836.1:0-1131 GCA_964564445.1 uncultured Ruaniaceae bacterium
AGCCACCGCAGTACCTGCCGCCGCCGGAGCCGCCGGAGCCGTGGCTGGCGGCGGGGGCGATCGTGGCGGCCTCTGCCGCGGACTCTCTCTTCGACCTGTACGGCTTCGAGGACGAGGGCGCCGACGGCACGCTCACCCGCACCGAGACGCCTTTGGTCGGCGACGGGGAGAACGAGGACCTGGGCCAGGTGGATCCGGCGTTCTCCCCCGACGGCAGCCAGGTGGTCTTCAGCGCCGAGCAACCCACCACCGACCCGGACCTGCCCCCGGCCTGGGTGCTGATGCTCGGGGACGTGGACCCCGCAGCAGACGGACCGGGCGTGACCAACCTCCGCCCGCTGGACTACCCCACACTTCCCGGGTCCGCCGACTACCAGCCCGCCTGGTCCCCCGACGGGGAGCACCTCGCCTTCGTGCGCGAGTACCCGGTCAACGGCCCCCGCGCCGAGGACGGACCGCAGGTACAGATCCTCGACCTGGACGACCCCGGCGAGCTCACCGAGATCACCCTGCCCGCGGACCCGGTCGGGATGGGTGAGGACCACCGGTGGACGATGGCACCCAGCTGGGCGCCGGACAGCTCCGGGCTGCTCGTGGTGGGCAGCACCGGAGAGAGCACCACCACAGCGTTCGCACCGGTGGACCCGGACACTGCCGGCACCGGCTCCCTCTGGTACTACGGCCTCGGCACCGGGGTCCACCCGGTGAGAGTGGCCGAGGACGGGTGCACCGGCACTGACTGCGGCTTCACGATCTACGCCGAGACCGTCGCCTGGTCCCCCACGGACGCCACCACTGTGGCCTACACCGCACCGTTCTCCAGCAATGTCCTCTTCCTCACCCTCCCGGCCGCGTTGCCGACCGACGACGACGGCTCCACCCTCACCCTGGCCGAGGGCGCCACGGAGGGTGACGAGACCTCGTTCACCCCGCGTGACCTGGTCTGGGATCCGGACGGGTCCGCCGTCTACGGGGCGTCGGGTGCGTTCCAGACCGCGCAGGTGCAACGGATCACCCCGGAGGGCGAGCTCGCCACCGTGTTCCAGGGCGGAGAGTTCGACACGCTGCAGGGCATCGCCTACCAGCCCTACAGCGACCTCGGCATCACCGTGGACGTGCCCGGGTCGGTGC
>CAZMDO010000837.1:0-1131 GCA_964564445.1 uncultured Ruaniaceae bacterium
TTTTATCTCGGATCGAGTACTGGTGAATAGTTTTGCGAGGGCGTTGTGACAAATGGGCTCTTCCGGTTCTAGAGTGCGTTGATGCGGGTGGCGAGCTGGCCGGAGTGCAGGAGGCAGCGCAGGACGTAGTGGGTGAAGTTCCGAAAGCCCAGGGCGATCCCGCGGAGGTGCTCGAGGCGGCCATTGATGGTTATCTGGAGCGGGGTGCTGTGGGTGGTGGCGGCTGTAGGGCTGCGGTGTCGGCGACATGTCGCTGACGTGTTCAGAAGGGGTGTGGTGGTGTGGCCCGTTCGTCGCCGAGGACGGTGGCGAGTCTCGCTCGGAGGGCGTGGTTTTGCTGTCGGAGCGTCTTGACCTCATCGCGAAGGCCGGCGAGGAGTTCCTCGCGTGAGGCCTGGGACATCCGCTGGGCAGCTGGCTGGCGTGGGGTGGTGGTGGGTGGGCGATCGCGGAGCTTGTTGATGGTCTGGCGTAGTTCGGGGTCGCGGTAGAGCAGGGAGCGGGAGACTCTGGCGGCCTTGGCCACGGCGACGTAGGTGATGGGGGCGCCGTCGCGGTCGAGGAGGCGCAGTGCGGCGCGGGCCCGTTCTCGGGTCTGTTCGGCTCGGCGCCGGGTTGCGGCAGCCAGGTGAGTGCTCACTGGTCGGGCTCCTGTTCCTCGATGGTCTCCAGGGCGGTGATCACGGCCTGGAGGTTGTCGGCGACCCGGCGGTGGTTGTCGGCCAGGCGGGCGTTGCCGCGCTGCTCGGCGAGGTCGATGAGCTGCAGGGTGTCATCGTGTTGACGGCGATGGATGGACAGGAAGGTCGGAGTGGTCTGGAAGTCGGGGCATGTCAGGCAGGCGTTGGGATGGGGGCAGTCCTGTTGGGGCGGGCGTCCGCAGTAGCCGTTGGGCAGGCTGGCCTGGACGCGGGCGAGGTTGTGCTTGATCCACTCGGCCTCGGCGGAGGGAGCCTCGGGGTCGAAGGACAGCTGCTGCCCGTGGATGTCGACACGGCGCTGTTGGTAGTCGTCGAACGCTGCCCGGACGGTTGCGTCGTGGATGGTGGCGTAGCGGGCGGTCATCTGCGGTGAGGCGTGCCCGAGCATCTTCTGGACCACGTGCTGGGGCACGTCGGCGTTGATCAGCCG
>CAZMDO010000838.1:0-1129 GCA_964564445.1 uncultured Ruaniaceae bacterium
TTCGACCTGGTGAACTGGTGGATCGGCGATGCGCCCACCCGGGTGTTCGCCAGCGGCGGGCTGAAGTTCTACGGCCCGGCGGGTGCCGGTGCCGAGCAGGCTGGCCCCCGCCCAGCGCGCGGCACCGGGGCACCGGCCGACGACCCGTGGTCGCTCGACCTGGCCAAGGACGCCCGGCTCAAGGCCCTCTACCTGGACGCCGAGGTCCATGATGGCTACCGCCGCGACCAGGACGTGTTCGCTCCCGGGATCACCATCGAGGACAACCTCGGCCTGGTGGTCGACTACGCCGGTGGCGCGGTGCTCACCTACTCGCTGAACGCGCACGCCCCGTGGGAGGGCTACCGGGTGAGCGTGAACGGCACCGAGGGCCGCGCCGAGCTGGACGTGGTGGAGTCCAGCTGGGTGGATGCCGGCCGGGACCCCGGTGCGATCGACCCCTCGGCCGACCCGGAGGCGGCCGGCGGCGACGGGGCACGCCCGGTCGGTGAGCGCCTCGTGGTGCAGCGGCACTGGCAGCGCGCCGAGGAGGTCACCATCCCGGCGGGCAGCGGTGGTCACGGTGGCGGGGACGCCATCCTGCTCAGGGACGTGTTCGACCCCGACGGCACCCCCGACCCGCTCGGCCGTGCCGCGGGCGTGCTGGACGGTGTGCGCGCGGTCAGCGTGGGCATCGCCGGGAACGCGTCCCTGGTCAGCGGGGCGCCGGTCACGGTCGCCGAGCTCGACCTCGGCGTGGACCTCACCGGCACGGGGGCCACGGCTCCGCCGCCACCGGCCACCGGGACCACCTCGGCCGCTGCGCAGGGTGGCCGCTGATGCCCCGCTACTGCTTCATCAACCGGGTCCGCCCGGACCGGCTGGAGGAGTACACCGCCGCGCACGCCGCCGTCTGGCCGGAGATGCTCGAGGCGCTGCGTGACGCCGGCTGGCGCCGCTACCGTCTCTACCTCAGCCCGGAGGGACTGCTCGTCGGGCACTTCGAGGCCGACGACTACGCCGCGGCCCAGGCCGCGATGGCCCGCACCAGCGTGAACGCCCGGTGGCAGGCGAGCATGGAGAAGTTCTTCGTCGACCCCGGCAACCCGGACGAGGGCTTCGAGGTGCTCCCGGAGATCTTCAGCCTGGA
>CAZMDO010000839.1:0-1123 GCA_964564445.1 uncultured Ruaniaceae bacterium
CCGGCTCGGGGATGTTCTCGCCCTTGACGATCGCCTCGTAGACCTTGACCCGGCCGGGGACGTCGTCGGACTTGATGGTGAGCAGCTCCTGCAGCGCGTACGCGGCGCCGTAGGCCTCGAGCGCCCACACCTCCATCTCGCCGAAACGCTGACCACCGAACTGCGCCTTACCACCCAGCGGCTGCTGGGTGATCATCGAGTACGGGCCGGTGGACCGGGCGTGGATCTTGTCGTCCACCAGGTGGTGCAGCTTGAGGATGTACATGTAGCCCACGGCGATCGGCGACGGGAACGGCTCACCAGAGCGGCCGTCGAACAGTCGCGCCTTGCCGTTCACGCCGACCAGACGCTCACCGTCCCGGGTGGGCGTGGTCGACTCCAGCAGACCGCGCAGCTCCGACTCGTGCAGACCGTCGAAGACCGGCGTGGCCACCGGGGTCCCCGGCTCCCCGACGAGCGCCTCGGGGCGCAGGTTCTCCGCCCAGGCGGGGACCTTGCCCTTCTTGGCGTCGGCGATACCGGCGTCCCAGCCCTGCTTGGCCACCCAGCCCAGGTGCGTCTCGAGCACCTGGCCCACGTTCATCCGGCCGGGCACGCCCAGCGGGTTGAGGATGATGTCCACCGGGGTGCCGTCCTCGAGGAACGGCATGTCCTCCACGGGCAGGATCTTGGAGATGACGCCCTTGTTGCCGTGCCGGCCGGCGAGCTTGTCGCCGTCGGTGATCTTGCGACGCTGGGCGATGTACACCCGGACCAGCTGGTTCACACCCGGGGGCAGCTCGTCGCCGTCCTCGCGGTTGAACTCGCGGACCGCGATCACCGTGCCGGACTCACCGTGCGGGACCTTCAGCGAGGTGTCGCGCACCTCACGGGCCTTCTCCCCGAAGATCGCGCGCAGCAGCCGCTCCTCCGGGGTCAGCTCGGTCTCACCCTTCGGGGTGACCTTGCCGACGAGCACGTCGCCGGCCCCGACCTCGGCCCCGATGCGGATGATGCCGCGCTCGTCCAGGTCGGCGAGCACCTCGTCGGAGACGTTCGGGATGTCCCGGGTGATCTCCTCCGGGCCCAGCTTGGTGTCGCGGGCGTCGACCTCGTGCTCCTCGATGTGGATCGAGGAGAGCAC
>CAZMDO010000840.1:0-1122 GCA_964564445.1 uncultured Ruaniaceae bacterium
CCACGGCCACCAGGTGCGCCGGCCCAGGTCGTGCACGATGCCGGGCACCAGCAGGCTGCGCACGATGAAGGTGTCGATGAGCACGCCGGCAGCCACGATGAACGCGATCTGGGCCATGAACAGCAGCGGGATCACCCAGAGGGCGGAGAAGGTGGCGGCGAGCACCAGCCCGGCCGAGGTGATCACCCCGCCGGTGGTGGCCAGGCCGCGGGCTACGCCGGGCCGGGTGCCCAGGTGCAGGGACTCCTCCCGCACCCGGGTCATCAGGAAGATCGAGTAGTCGATGCCGAGGGCCACCAGGAACACGAACCCGTACAGCGGCACCGTGGCGTCCGCCCCGGGGAAGCCGAACACGTGGTTGAACATGATGGCGCTCAGCCCCATCGCAGTGGCGAAGGAGAGCACGTTCGCGGCCAGCAGCACCAGTGGGGCGACCAGGGCGCGCAGCAGCAGCATCAGCACCACCGCGATCACCACCAGCACCACCGGAACGATCACCCGCAGGTCGCGGGCGGCGGTGTCCTGGGTGTCCAGCCGCTCTGCGGCGGTGCCACCGACCAGCGCGCCGGGATCCACCTCGCGGACCGTCTCCCGCAGGTCGGTGACCACGGAGAGCACCTCCTGGCTCTCCGCGGCGTCGGCGGTGACCGCTTCCACCAGCACGTGTCCGTCGATCTCGCGGACCTGGTCGTCATCGTCGGTGACCAGCGAGGCCGAGGTCACCCCGGGCACGCCCTCGGCAGCGGCGACCACCTCCTCGCCGGCCCCGGCGGTGGTGACGATCTCCACCGGTTCCACCGTGCCGACGTCGAAGTGCTCGGCGAGCACCTCTTCGCCCGCCACGGACTCGACCTCGCCGAGGAACACGTCGTTGTCGCTGGTGCCGCTGGCCTGCAGCGTGGTGGCGAACCCGGCCAGCACCGCCAGCACGATCGCCGTGCTGATCCACACCGGGCGGGCCCGGCGGGTGACCAGGGCGGCGACCCGCTGCCACAGGCCGCGCCTGGTCGGCTCGGTCTCAGCCAGCGCCGACTGGCCCTGCGCGGTCGCGGCCTCCGGTTGGTACGTCGGCCGGCTGGGCCAGAACACCGCGCGCGAGCGCCGCCCGGCGACCAGCAGCAC
>CAZMDO010000841.1:0-1122 GCA_964564445.1 uncultured Ruaniaceae bacterium
AGTCGGTGGAGACCGTCTCCGGGTTGCAGTTGACCATCACGGTCTCGAACCGGTCGGAGAGCGCCAGCGCGGCGTGCACGCAGGAGTAGTCGAACTCGATGCCCTGCCCGATCCGGTTCGGACCCGACCCGAGGATGATCACCGCCGGACGGTCCCGCGGGCCGACCTCGGTCTCGCTGTCGTAGGAGGAGTAGTGGTACGGGGTCTGCGCGGCGAACTCGGCGGCGCAGGTGTCCACCGTCTTGTACACCGGCCGCAGCCCGTAGGCGTGCCGGATCTCCCGCACGGTCTCCTCGGCCAGCCCGCGGATGCCGGCGATCTGGGCGTCGGAGAACCCGTGCCGCTTGGCCAGGGAGAGCACGTCGGCGCCGAGGGTCTGGGCACCGCGGACCGTCTCGGCCACCTCGTGCAGCAGGAACAGCTGGTCGGTGAACCACGGGTCCATCCCCGTGGCCTCGACCACCTCGGCGAGCGTGGCACCGCCCCGGATCGCCCGCATCAGGTCGTGGATGCGGTGGTCGGTGGGCGTGCGGCTGGCCTCCAGCAGCGCCGCAGTGGTCTCCGCGTCCGGCGCCTCGCCGGAGAAGTCGAACGCCGACCCGGGCACGTCGATGGAGCGCATCGCCTTCTGCAGCGCCTCGGTGTAGTTGCGCCCGAGCGCCATCGCCTCCCCCACGCTCTTCATCGTGGTGGTCAGCGTCGGGTCCGCGGCCGGGAACTTCTCGAACGCGAACCGCGGCACCTTCACCACCACGTAGTCCAGGGTGGGCTCGAAGGAGGCCGGCGTGGAACCGGTGATGTCGTTCGGGATCTCGTCCAGGGTGTAACCCACGGCCACCCGGGCGGCGATCTTCGCGATCGGGAACCCGGTGGCCTTCGAGGCCAGCGCGGAGGACCGGGAGACCCGCGGGTTCATCTCGATCACCACGATCCGGCCGGTCTGTGGGTGCACCGCGAACTGGATGTTGCAGCCGCCGGTGTCCACCCCGACCTCCCGGATCACCGCGATGCCCACGTCCCGCATCGTCTGGTACTCCCGGTCGGTGAGGGTGAGGGAGGGCGCCACCGTGATCGAGTCGCCGGTGTGCACCCCGACCGGGTCCACGTTCTCGATCGAGCAGA
>CAZMDO010000842.1:0-1119 GCA_964564445.1 uncultured Ruaniaceae bacterium
GAGTTCACGGCCACGAACGCGTCGATGTCCATAGAGGCTAATCTGCCATGGATGACTACCTCGAACCCATTCGCCGCCCCTGCTGCGCCCACCGGCGGCACGCGCGTGGCCGGCCCGCGGGCGGGTGGGCCGGCACCGGCTGACCCGGTGCGCCCCGGCGGCCCGCCGGCGAGTGGGCAACCCCCGGCCGGTGCACCGGGTCCCGCAGGTCCGCCGCCGGCGGCGGGCGCCCCTGGGCCGACCGACCCGACGAATCCGCTCGGGCTGCCCGACGACCTGATCGTCACCGGCGAGGCCGTGGCGCTGGACGTGCGCCCGGCGATGCTGCTCAGCCGGGTGGGCTCGGGGATCATCGACATCGCCACCTACGGGATCGTCGGCCTGGTGTTCCTGGTCCTGGCCCTGCAGCTGACCACGAACCAGGCCCAGCTGAGCGTGGTGCTGGTAGTGGCGATGGCGCTGGTGATGCTGATCCTGCCGACCGCGGTGGAGACCCTCACCCGTGGGGTCTCCCTGGGCAAGTTCGCCACCGGTATCCGGATCGTGCGCGACGACGGCGGGCCGGTCCGGTTCCGGCAGGCGTTCGTGCGGGCCCTGGTGGGCACCGTGGAGGTGTGGGTGACGTTCGGCTCCGCCGCCGTGATCACCTCGCTGGTGAACCGCCGCGGCAAACGGCTCGGGGACCTGCTCGCGGGCACCTACGCGGCCCGGGTGCGTGGCTCGGAGATGCCGCTGCAGCCGCTGCTGATGCCCCCGGACCTGCACCGGTGGGCCGAGACCGCAGACATCCGTCGCCTCCCGGACCACCTCGCCGTGCAGGCACGGGTGTTCCTCTCCCGCACCGGCACGCTGCAGCCGCAGGCCCGCGTGCACGCCGCCTATGCGCTGGCCGCAGCCGTGGAGCCGTACGTGGCCCCGCCGCCGCCGTGGGGCACCAACCCGGAGCGGTTCCTGGCCGCGGTCCTGGTCGCCCGCAGGGACCGGGAGTTCGTCTCCGGGGTGCGCCGGCAGGAGCGGGAGCTGTTCGAGGCCGAGCGGATGCGCGAGCTGCCCTACGGCGTCACCGACTACGCCTGATCCGCCGCCACCGGCGATCGGGCAACCCGCCGCCACCGGCGA
>CAZMDO010000843.1:0-1118 GCA_964564445.1 uncultured Ruaniaceae bacterium
GCTCCGACGTGGGCGCATGGTGTGCGGAGCAGCTCGCTTCGAACGACCTGGCCGCCCCGCACCTCATGCCCTTCGAGGTCGCGAACATCCTGCGCCGAACGGTGCTGCGCGGCGCGCTGGAGGCTGGCGAGGGCACTGCTGCCCTTCACGACCTTGACCTGCTCACCGTCAGCCTCGTGCCGTTCGCCGGGCTGTTCGAACGCCTCTGGCAGCTCCGGGCGACCCTCACCGCCTACGACGCCGGCTATGTCGCGACCGCAGAGCTCCTCGACTGCCCGTTGGTGACTCTGGACCGCCGGCTGGCTGCCGCGCCCGGGCTCACCTGCCCAGTCCTCGTCGCGCCGTAGCACGAGGAGTCAGAGGACTGTGAAGCCGCCAGCGGCCGAGCGACCGGTGGCGACCAGCAGCAGCCGGCCGGCGGCGCCGTCCGCCATCGCCAGGTCAGTCACGAGCTCCAGCGCCTGCCTCGCAGCGCACGCCGGCACCTCGATCGGCTCACCCAGCGCCGCGGCGAGATCCGCAGTGTGCACCACCAGCTCGAACGTGCGGGTGGGCAGGTAGTCGGCAAGCCGCATCCCACCGGCCACCGTGGTCACCAGCGCGGAGCCGTCCTCGGCGGCGACCAAGGGCAGCACCCGGGCGGCGATCACCGCTACCGCATCCGCCGGCTCGGCCCCGAGCGCGGCTCCCGCCTCCCGACCCCGCTCGGCCACCTCCGGTCCGCCGGCGATCACCCGGGTGGCCCGGTAGTACTCCGCCGCGGAGGTGATCTCCGCCGCGGTGGCCGGCCGACCCAGGTAGGTCTCCACGGTCAGCAGCGCGCGGCTGGTGTGCCCCACGAGTGCGCGCACGTCCCACTCCCCCAGACCGGGACGGTCCCACCGGCCGTCCACCCGCGCGGTGACTGCGACGAACCAACGGGCCGCATCAGCGAAAGCTCGCCGGGACTCTCGCCAGCCATGGCTCATGGACGCTGAGGGTAGCAACGCCCCGGTGAGCTCCGCCGTCGAACGCTCAGACCCGGCGGATCAGCGACAGGTCCCGCACCGCACCCCGGTCCGCGGAGGTGGCCATCGCGGCGTAGGCCTGCAGCGCACGGGAGACGTGCCGCTCCCGGC
>CAZMDO010000844.1:0-1115 GCA_964564445.1 uncultured Ruaniaceae bacterium
GGGTCGGCCAGGAACGCCCGGGCGAAGGAGATCAGCTGCCGCTGCCCGGCGCTGACCCGCCCGCCGCGCTTGTTCACGTCGGTGTGGTACCCCTCCGGCAGGGCGGTGATGAAGTCGTGCGCGCCCACGGCCCGGGCGGCGGCCTCGATGTCGGCGTCGGAGGCGTCCGGGCGGGCCAGGGCGATGTTGTCCCGCACCGTGCCGGAGAACAGGTACGCCTCCTGGGTGACCATCACCACGGCGCGGCGCAGGTCCCGTGGGGCGACGTCGCGCAGGTCCACCCCGTCCAGGGTGATCCGCCCGTCGTTCACGTCGTAGAACCGGGCGACCAGCTTGGCCACGGTGGACTTCCCGGCACCGGTCTGCCCCACGAGGGCGACGATCTGCCCGGACGGGATGTCCAGGTCCAGCCCCGGCAGCACCGTCTCCTCCCCGTAGCCGAACCGCACGTGCTCGAACCGCAGGTGCCCGGAGGAGGTGGGCAGCGCGACCGGGTGGGCGGCGGCCCGCACGGTGGGCACCTCCTCGAGCAGCCCGGAGATCTTCTCCAGGGCGGCGGAGGCGGACTGGAAGGAGTTGTAGAACATGCCCATCTGCTGCACCGGCTGGAAGAACCGCTTGGTGTAGAGCAGGGTGGCCAGCAACGTGCCGACCTCCATGCCGCCGTCGAGCACCCGGAAGGAGCCGATGGCCAGGGCGACCGCCACGGTCACGTTGCCGATCAGCTGCAGCGCCGGGTCGTAGATGCCGTTCAGCCCCATGGTGCGGGCGTTGTTGGCCCGGTAGTCCTCGGTGAGCTCGCCGTAGACCACGTCGTTGGCCTGCTCCCGGCGGAACGCCTGCACGGCGCGCATACCGGTCATCGTCTCCACGAAGTTCACGATCAGCCGGGCGGAGGCCACCCGGGAGATGCGGTAGAGCACCTGCGAGCGCTTCTGGAACCACCGGGTGACCAACCACACCGGCACCACTGCCACCAGCAGCACCAGGCCGGCCTGCCAGTCCAGCAGCACCAGGGAGATACCGGTGAAGGTCATGAACAGCAGCCCGGAGGCCAGGGAGGTGATGCCGTTGTCGAGCAGCTCGCGCAGCGCCTCCAGGTCGGCGGTCTGCCG
>CAZMDO010000845.1:0-1113 GCA_964564445.1 uncultured Ruaniaceae bacterium
GCATGTGCCCGGCGTCGGCGAGCAGGGACAGCGACCCGGAGATCCAGGCGCCGACCGCCTGGATGACCATCACCGAGACGGTGATCACCAGCACAGCGAGGAGCTTGTTCCGGTTCGCGCCGGTCGCGGTCACCGAGTGGTCGTGGTCGTGCGCGTGCTCACCCATCGCGACCTTCCCGGCACGCTGCAGTCGGCACCGTCGGCTGACCCGTCCGGCCGAGCAGACGTGTTGCACTGCAACGCTGGGGTGCTCGAGATGGCGCTTCCGCAGCGCGGGACATCATCAGACGGTTCATCGGTCGATGTGCGGGGGGAGGCTGTCGTGACCGCCCTCGCCCAGAAGGTGCTCGTGGTCCAGATCGGTTCCGAACTCGTGACTGAGCGTGTGGAGGCCAATACCCATGTGTCGGTCCAGCTCGGCGAGCAGAGCATCCCGATCGCCGGCGGTGAGCAGCGCGAACATTCGCTCGTGCTCCCGCAGGTAGTCGGCCCGACCGCCGATGCTGTTCACGAGAAGGTTCAAGCCCAAGCGGGTCTCGCCCGCCAGCGACTCGTACATCCGCTTCAATCGCGGACTACGCGCCGCGTCCACGATCAGCTCGTGGAAGCGTAGGTCTGCGTCCGCCACAGCCGACCAGTCGTCACGGGCGACACCGAGTGTCATCTGCGCGATCACCTGCTCCAGCGACGCGATCGTCGCGGCTGGCACCCCATGGTTCAACAGCTCGGTCGCAGCTGCTCGCTCCACGGCGGCGCGCGCCACGAACAGATCCGCGATGTCGGCGTAGGTAAGCACCGGTACGAACACACCGCGATGCGGATGGCTTACCAACAGACCTTCCTGTACCAAGCGTTGCATCGCTTCGCGAACCGGGCCGCGGCTGGTCTGGAAACGGTTCGCTATCTCGACCTCACTGAGCTGGGCGCCGGGCGGATAGCTGCCGTCGACAACCCGCTGGCGCAACTGGGTCGTGATCACCGAGGCAAGGGTGCGCTTGGGCACGGGGGGCGACTCAGCGGTCTTCTTCACCAGGTTCCTCCCTGCTGGGCGCCTCGGTCACGCTGCTCATTCGTACCGCACGAGGACTGGCTCACGCCCTCACCTCGCGGAAC
>CAZMDO010000846.1:0-1112 GCA_964564445.1 uncultured Ruaniaceae bacterium
GTCCCGCACCGGCTCGCCGAGCGCGGCTGGTGACCGCGCCCGCGTGAGCAACCTCGGCCCGGACTGGCAGCGTCTGCCCGACGGCACCGCGTTCCGCAAGGCGGCGCGCGTGGTCGTGCTCGACGCCGACGGGCGGGTGCTGCTCGCCCGCGGGCACGACGCCGACCAGGTCGAGCGCACCTGGTGGTTCACGATCGGTGGTGGCATCGAACCGGGGGAGACCCCGCGGGCGGCAGCGGTGCGCGAGCTGGCCGAGGAGTCCGGGCTCCGGCTGGACGAGGCGGACCTGGTCGGCCCCGTGCTCACCCGCGAGGCCGAGTTCGACTTCTTCGCCGAGACCGTCCGCCAGGACGAGGTGTTCTTCCTCGCCCACGCCCACGGCCAGGTGAGGCTGAGCACCGAGGGGTGGACCGCCGTCGAGCAGGGTTTCATGGACGAGCTCGGCTGGTGGCACGCCGAGGACCTGGCCCAGGTGGACGTGGAGGTCTTCCCGACCGAGCTGCCGCAGCTGGTGCGCCACTGGCGGTCCGGCTGGGACGGCCAGGTGCTGCACCTGGGCTTCCAGAACGACGACGAAGCCCGGCCTGGCCGGTGACCGCACCTGTCGTCGGGGTGCTCGCCCTGCAGGGGGACTTCCGCGAGCACGCCCGTGCCCTGTCCGGGTGCGGTGCCCGGGTGGTGCTCGTGCGCCGGCCCGAGGAGCTGGCCCACCTGGACGCCCTGGTGCTGCCCGGCGGGGAGTCGACCACGATGGACAAGCTGCTGCGCCGGCTCGGCCTGATGGCACCGGTGCGCGCGCTGGTGGCGTCCGGGCTGCCGGTGTACGGCTCGTGTGCGGGGATGATCCTGCTCGCGGACCGGATCGTGGGGGGTATCGAGGGGCAGGAGACCGTCGGCGGGCTGGACGTGACCGTGCAGCGCAACGCCTTCGGCCGGCAGGTGGACTCGTTCGAGGAACGCCTGGACGCACCCGCCCTCGGCGCGGGTCCCGACGATCCGGAGCTGCGCGCGGTGTTCATCCGCGCCCCCTGGGTGAGCGAGTGCGGACCGGGGGTGGAGGTGCTCGCCACGGTCAGCACCGGTCCGGCGGCGGGTAGGATCGTGGCGGTGCG
>CAZMDO010000847.1:0-1111 GCA_964564445.1 uncultured Ruaniaceae bacterium
GCCCCGGTGGACGACGGTGTGGTCACCCGCTTCCGGGAGGCCGGCACCCTGATGGTCGGCAAGACGAACACCCCCGAGATCGGCCTGCCCTGCTACACCGAGCCGGACATCGCCCCACCGGCGCGCACCCCCTGGGACACCTCCCGCTCGGCCGGCGGCTCCTCCGGCGGCGCGGCCGCCGCGGTGGCGGCCCGGATCGTGCCGATCGCGCACGGCAACGACGGCGGCGGCTCCATCCGCATCCCCGCGGCCGCCTGCGGCCTGGTCGGCCTGAAACCCAGCCGAGGCCGGATCAGCACCGGACCCTACGCCGTCGACGGTGCGGCCCTGGCCACGCACGGTGTGCTCACCCGAGACGTGCGGGACACCGCGCTGGCCCTGGACGTGCTGGCCGGCCCCTGGCCCGGTGACACCTACCGCCTGCCCGGGCCGCAGACCTCCTTCCTGGACGCGTGCGAGCGCCGTGAGCAGCACCTGCGCATCGGCGTGGTGACCACCCCGTTCATCACGCCCGACGCACCGGTGCACGCCCAGGCGAGCGCCGCCGTCGAGCTCACCGCCCGGGCCCTGACCGACCTGGGCCACCACGTGACCGAGGCCCCCGTGCCGTTCCCGGCCCAGGAGTGGCTGCCGTTCCTGGACGTGTGGTCGGTGATGGCGGCCACCGCGCCGGTGCCGCCGGAGGTGGAGCACCTGATGGTGCCGCTGAGCCGGTGGATGCGCGAGCGCGGCCGCGGCGTGGACGCCATCACCTACGCCAGCGCCATCAACGCCGGCCAGCAGCTCGCCCGGGAGGCGGCCACCGCCTGGGCGGACCTGGACGTGATCCTCACCCCGAGCCTGGCCCAGCCGCCGCCGGGGATCGGGCAGATGCGCGACGACGGTGACCCGGAGGCGGACTTCTGGGCGCAGTGCGCGTTCACCCCGTGGTCGAGCACGTGGAACATCATCGGCTCGCCGGCCGTCTCCCTCCCGGTGCACTGGGCCCCGGCCGACGACGGCGGTCCCGTCCTGCCGTTCGGCGTCACCCTGGGTGCGGGGCTGGGTGGGGAGGAGCGCCTGCTCTCCCTCGCGGCCGCCCTGGAGGAGGCGCTGCCGTGGGCGCACCGCC
>CAZMDO010000848.1:0-1100 GCA_964564445.1 uncultured Ruaniaceae bacterium
CCCCACCCCGCCAGCCGGCGCGCCCCACCCCGACCGGTTCGGCAGTCAGGCCGCTGGGTCGTGACCGCAGAGCACGACTCGGCGCACGAAGTGCCGAGTGCATCGATTCAAGCGGGGTGGGCGGGGGTGGTGGCGCGGGGTGGGGCGGGCGAGTCAGCCGAAGATCCGCGGCAGGGTGTCCTCGTGCGCGCTGCGCAGCTCGGCCAGGCCGATCTCGAACCCAGCTGCATCCGCAGCCCCACCGGCACCAGCCACGTCCCCGGTCGACCCGCCGGCGCCCGCAGCACCGGCACCGGCACCAGCACCGGCCACGGCCAGCGCGTCGCCGCCGGTGGTGCCCAGGCGCAGCAGCGGCACCTGGTGCCGGCCGGCCAGCTCGGCGAGCTCCCCGGCCCGCTCCGGCGCCACCGCCACCAGCGCGCGGGCGCCGGTCTCGGCGAACAACGCCGTGGCCAGGTCCACGCCGTCCCGCTGCAGCAGCTCGGCCAGCTCCACCTGCACCCCCACCCCGTGACGGAGCACGGCGTCGGTCAGCGACTGGGCCAGGCCCCCGTCGGAGAGGTCGTGCGCGGCGCGGGCCAGCCCGGACCGGCCGGCGCCGATCAGCACCTCGGCCAGGGCCCGTTCGGCGGCCAGGTCCGCGGCCGGCGGCTGTCCGCCCAGATGCGAGTGCAGCGCCTGCGCCCACACCGAGCCGGACAGGTCCTCGGCGGTGGTGCCGAGCAGGTACACCGCCAGGCCCTCCTCGGCCCAGGCCGAGGGGGTGACCAGGGCGACGTCGTCGAGCACGCCGAGCACCCCGACCACCGGGGTGGGGTTGATCGAGGCGTCGATGTGCCCCACGCCGACCTCCCCGGCCAGGGTGGAGTTGTACAGGGACACGTTGCCACCGGTGACCGGCACCCCGAGCTCGGCGCAGGCGTCCGCCAGTCCGGTGATCGCCTGCACCAGCTGCCACATGGCGTCCGGGTCCTCCGGGGAGCCGAAGTTCAGGCAGTCGGTGACCGCCAGCGGGCGGGCGCCCACGCATGCCACGTTCCGGTACGCCTCGGCGAGCGCGAGCTGGGCGCCGACGTACGGGTCGAGCTTGGTGAACCGGC
>CAZMDO010000849.1:0-1092 GCA_964564445.1 uncultured Ruaniaceae bacterium
CGTGTTCGAGGAGTTGACGCCCTGCAGCGTGCCATCGACGTAGAGCGCGACCTGGGTGCCGTCGAACGTTGCCACGACGCTGTGCCAGACGCCGCCGGTGATCGGTGCCGAGGTCACGCTGCGGTAGCCGCCGTTGATGTGGAACGAGGCGACGATCGACGAGTCGCTCAGGTGCAGCCCGAAGCCACCCGAGCTCTTGCCGGCGCAGAAGTGCGCGGCGCTGTCCAGGGGGAGGTCCTCGCGTACCATCACGTCGCACTGCAGGGTGATGCCCTCGCCCGCCCAGGTGTCATCAGCCCAGGTGGAGAGGTCGTCGGTGCGCGGCATGCCGGTGTCGGCCCACGCGTCCTGGAGGGGGTAGACGGCGTGGTCGTTCGCGCCGTCGGTGGTGTAGGCGTAGCTGGGCTGGCTGACGAACGCGGTGCTGCGTGCGACGTCTGCGGTGCCCGTCACCCGCCCTTCGCGAGCCGCGGGGGAGTGGTCCTGGAACGGGGCCTCCGGGTCGGAGAAGTCCACGTCGAGGACGTCGGCGTCCGGTACGTCGACCTCGGGCAGCGGGGGTCGCTCGGCCCGCCACAGGTCCCGCACCTGCTCCTCGGTGAGCACGCTGCTCCAGGCGCGCGAGGCCGCGACGGCGACGTTCCCGGGCGCGGTGAACCCGTCGGCGGTCGGCTGCCCGCCGATGCCCCACCTCGGGACGGAGTCGACGCGCAGCTGCGTGTAGGGGCCGAGGTGGTTCCGGCCGGTCCCGGAACCGACGCCGGGCTGGACCGGAATCTCCCAGGCCGGCTGGCCGTCGAGGTAGAGCAGGATCTCACCCTCGCCCACGGTCGCGACCGCGTGCACCCACTCGCCCGGCTGCACCGGGATCGGAGCCGATGCCGTGTTCCGGTGGGCCGAGGTGGAGGTGGCCTGGAACCGGAGGAACTCACCCGTGGCCGGCAGGTAGAAGCCATACCCCTCCGGGCCGCCGGAGCAGATGCGGTTGGTCTGACCCGAGGGGACCGGGATCTCGCCGTCGTAGCGGAAGAAGCACTCGAAGGTGCCGCCGTCGAGCACGTCGGCTCCCTCGACGTGCCCCGGGTCGCTGGT
>CAZMDO010000850.1:0-1091 GCA_964564445.1 uncultured Ruaniaceae bacterium
GCCAGCGTGCCCATCTCGGCCATCACCGCGCGGTAGTCGCGCACGTCGTAGCCCATGTCCTCGTTCGGGGAGTCGAAGATGGGGGAGAGCCACACGCAGTCCACGCCCAGGCCGGCCAGATGGTCCAGGCGGGAGGTGATGCCGCGCAGGTCCCCGATGCCGTCGCCGTCGGAGTCGGCGAACGAGCGCGGGTACACCTGGTAGAACACCGCATGGCGCCACCACTCCTCCCCGGCGAGGACCACGCTGCCCGGCGAGGTGGCGCCGTCGTGAGCCCACTCGGCGGGCGGGCGGACCTGGGCCAGGTGGGCTGCGCCGTCCTCATGGTCGGCGAGCACGGTGACCAACGAGGCCAGGAACCCGTCGCCGAGCACCGGGCGGGCCAGCCGCGCCACCGTGCCCAGCCGCAGGCCGGCCACCACCGGGTTGGTCACCCAGCGGCGGGACCGCCCCAGCTGCAGCAGCACCTTGTCGATCGCGTCCCGACCGACCGGGTGGGCGTAGACGTCCCGCAGCCGGGTGCGCGCGTCAACCATCCTCACCGGCCCGGGTGGGCAGCGGGCGTGGGTCGGTGGCAGCCTCGGGCGGCACGCCGAGGGCCGCCTCCCGGGTGCGTAGGTCCGCCACGATCTCGGCGTAGGTGGCCTCGTCCAGCCGGTAGGTGCGGGCCAGCACCAGCCAGCTGAGCGCCACCATCAGCATCGGCAGCACCATCATCGCCACCTTGAACGCGGCGATCCCGCCAGCGGTCACGTCCGCAGCGCTGTGTGCCTGGTTGATCCCGGAGACGATCAGGGTCAGCCCCACCGCCCCGGCGGCCAGGGCGCTGGCGGCCTTGTAGATGAACGGCTGCAGGGAGAACGTCACCGACTCGTTGCGCCGGCCCAGCTTCCACTGCCCGTACTCGACCGAGTCGGCGATGAACATCATCATCAGCAGCTGGATGAACGCCTGCCCGGCGAACAGCAGCACCCCGGCCACACCGATCACCACCATCGAGGCGCCAGCCACCAGGAACACCGCATACCCGGCCACGCAGGACAGCGTCGCCAGCAGGTGCACCCGCCGCCGGGCCAGGCGCTTGGACACCA
>CAZMDO010000851.1:0-1085 GCA_964564445.1 uncultured Ruaniaceae bacterium
GGGTAGTCCCGACCCAGCCAGGCGAGGAACCACTCCCGGGCACCGGGCCGCAGGTGCAGCGCACCTACGGTGACCCACGCCCCGCCCGCCTCGGCGACCGCACCCATCAGCGCATCCAGGTGCGCCTCGGAGTCGGTGAGCCACGGCAGCACAGGCATCGCCATCACCGTGGGTTCCAGCCCCGCGTCCGCGAGCGCCCGGATCAGCTGCAGCCGCGCGGCCGGCTTCGGCGTGCCCGGCTCCACCCGCTGCTGCAGGTCATCGTCCATGAACGCCAGTGACACGCCGACGTCCACACTCACCTCGCCGGCCGCCCGTTCTAGCAGCGGCAGGTCCCGGCGCAGCAGCGGCCCCTTGGTGAGCACCGAGAACGGGGTGCGCGCTTCGGTGAGCGCCTCGATGATGCCTGGCATCAGCTGGTAGCGACCCTCGGCGCGCATATAGGGGTCAGAGTTCGTGCCCAGCGCCACGTGCTCGCGCGCCCAGGACGGCCGGGCCAGCTCGGCCCGCAGCACCTCGGCGATGTTGGTCTTCACCACGATCTGGGAGTCGAAGTCGGCACCGGAGTCCAGGTCCAGGTACTCGTGCGTCTTGCGCGCGAAGCAGTTGTGGCTGACCACGCCGTTCGCGATGAAGTCGCCCGTACCGGTGGTGATATCGACCATCTGGTCCTCGGTACCGAGGTCTTCGATCGTCATCACGCCAAGATCCGCCGACGTCTTCACCACCTCACCGATGACCCCGAGCTCCCCGTGCTCGGCAGTCAGGCTCTGCTCGGAGCCGGTCGCCCCGGCGCGACCGAACCCCATCAGAGCGCTGCCTGGGGTCAGGTGTGCCCGCGCCACCGTCCCCGGAGCGGGCGCAACGTGCGTCCATCCACCCTCAGCGAGGAACCGATGGTCACCACTGGCGACGATCTCAGTGCCATCCCGGAGCGTCACCCGGTAGGCACGTTTCCGGGTGCGCCAGGTCGCCTGCACCGTGGTCTCGACGTATCTGCGGTACTTCCCCTCGAGCCGCGTGCCCACGATGCGCTCGCCGACCGCGAGCTCGCCGATCGGCTTCTGGCGTCCGTCCGCCATCAG
>CAZMDO010000852.1:0-1083 GCA_964564445.1 uncultured Ruaniaceae bacterium
TGGACATCCGGAAGGAGGCCTCGACGTTCCACAGGTCGTGGTAGGAGCTGATGACCTCGCTGGCGGGCATGAGATGTGCGGGGATGTTGCAGACGTAGCCCTTGAGCCCGACCAGCCGGCGTGCCCGGGCCAGTGCTTTCTCATCCAGGCTCAAGTGTCCGCCGCGATCGCTGACGAACCGGGGCTTGCGTGCTGGTCTCTCGCCGTCGATGACGGCTCTGGCCTTGTTCTCCTGCAGGGTCAGGGTGCGCCCGTCGCGGGCGGCTCGCTTGGCCGAGTAGGCCCAGATGGCGCGCCAGTGTCCCGGATGGGTGTCCGGGTCCCAGACCGGCTCGGTGCGTACCAGCCGCGGCCCGGTGGAACTGGTACTGGCGCGGTGGGGGGTGATGGTCTCGATGATCTGCCCGTCGGTGAAGGCATCACCTGACCAGTGGAAGTGCGTGGCCAGGTCCCCGGGGGCCTTGGTCATCCGTGAGCCGACGATGAACCGCATCTGGGCCGCATCGAGGGCCTTGAGGTTGGACGCCGAGAGCATGCCCGCATCGGCTACGACGACGAAGTCAGCCAAGTCGTGGCGGTCAGTGAACTGCTCGATGATGGGGATCAGGGTCAGCGTCTCGGCCTTATCTCCTTCGAAGCAGCCGATCTCCAGCGGGAAACCGGCCCGATCCACGAGCAGCCCGACCACGATTTGTGGATCGACGCGCCGTTCCTTCGAGTAGCCCACCTTGCGCAGGTCGTCCTCGTCCTCGGCCTCGAAATACAAGGTCGTGACGTCGTAGAGCACCAGGCTGATGTCCCCACTGGCCTGGGCGTGGGCGTAGCAGAGCTCGGCGATCTGGGCCCGGTAGTCCTCCTCGATCACCGCCCGCAGGTGGCGCTTGATCGTGGCGTAGCTCGGGGCCTTGGCGCCCAGGTCGCTCAGCACACGAACGGCATCGCGTTTGGAGGTCGGCTCCACAATCCGGGCGATGACCAGATCACGGAAGACCGCATCCCCCAGGGCATCGAAGCCGAGGGAGTCGAACACGGCCCCGACCACCTCATACAACAACCGTGAAGCAGTACCGACCGTCCTGCCCG
>CAZMDO010000853.1:0-1082 GCA_964564445.1 uncultured Ruaniaceae bacterium
CTGCAGTGGCTGGCCACCCGCCGGTTCGCCACCTTCGAGCAGGAGCTCAGCGCCCGGCTGCTGGACTCCTTCTTCCACTCTCCGTGGACCGAACGGCTCGGGCGCAACTCCAACGACGTGATCCGCTCCACCGACGTGGGCGTGGCCTCCACGGTCACCGGCGTGCTCATCCCGGCCGCGATGCTCTCCGGGGAGATCTTCACGTTCGTGGCCGTGCTGGCGGTGCTGATCGTCGCCGAGCCGCTGATCGCCGCTGTGGCCATCGTCTACTTCGGCCTGATCGGCGCGGTGCTGTACCTGTGGGTGCTGCGCAAGGCGGTGGCCGCCGGCCGGCGCAACCGGGACCACTCCACCCGGTCGGTGCGGCTGCTCTCGGAGATGGTGCACTCGCTGAAGGAGATCACCCTGCGCGGGAAGGGTCCGGAGGTGGCCAAGGTGGTCTGGGACGAGCGGCTGGTCGCCTCCCGTGCCCGGGCGAACATGTCCTTCCTCGGTGTGATCCCCCGGTATGTGCTCGAGGCCGGGCTGATCGGTGGTCTCGCCCTCGGTGCCGTGGTCGGCTACCTGGAGTCCGGGCGGGAGTTCACCGGGGCGCTGAGTGCGGTGGCGCTGTTCGCCGTGGCGGGTTTTCGGATCGTGCCCTCCCTCACCCGGTTCCAGTCGATCATGGCCCAGACCGGGGCGTCGATGCCCTACGCCCAGCAGGTGCTCGACGAGATCCGCCGGGGCGCGGAGCGCCGCACCAGCAGCGACGACCTCACCTCCACCGAACCGGTGCCCGCCGAGGCCACCTCGGTGCACCTGCAGCAGGTCTCCTTCGCCTATCCGGGCAGCGACACCGACGCCGTGCACCAGGTCACCCTCGACCTGCCGTTCGGTCACTCCCTGGCGCTGGTCGGTGCCTCCGGATCGGGCAAGTCCACCCTGGTGGACCTGCTCCTCGGTCTGCTCGAACCCACCAGCGGGCAGATCCTCGTGGGCGACGTGCCGATGCCCCGGGTGCTCGCCGACTGGCGTTCCCGGGTGGGCTACGTGCCCCAGGAGGTGTCCCTGTTCGACTCCACGGTGGCGCAGAACGTGGC
>CAZMDO010000854.1:0-1082 GCA_964564445.1 uncultured Ruaniaceae bacterium
ATCCACGGGCACTACGGGGACCCCTCGGGGGGAGAGTTGTGGGGTCCCGGGCCGCCATCACCACCGCGCAGCAGGCTGCGCGACCGGGGGGACATCAGTGGTGGTGGCGGACATCCTCCCTGCGGCGGGCGGCGAACACCAGCACGCCGCCCAGCGCGAGCAGCACCGCCACGCCCAGCGCGGGCCAGCGCAGGTCGGCACCGGTGTCCGGCAGCGCCGGCGGCTGAGGCTGGGTGGTCTGCGCCAGGGTGCTGCTGTCGTGCGCACCGGCACCGGACCCGGCTCCGTCGCCGAGGTTGGAGGTAGCGCCCTCGCCGGGGGCGGGGGTCGGCTCCTCACCGGGATCCGGGCTGGGATCGTCACCGGGATCCGGGCTGGGATCGTCACCGGGATCCGGGTCGGGATCGTCCGTGGGCGGGCTCGTGGGCAGGTTGCCACCGAGCTCGAGCAGCACGTCGAAGGAGGCAAGGCGTTCGGAGACGTTTGCCTGGTTGCCGGACGTAGCCGCCAGCGGCAGCTCGTAGTCGATGGTGATCGGCACCTGACTGCCCTGGGCAAGCGGGATCTGCAGGATCTGGGTCTGGTCGTTGGCAGCGAGCTGGGTCATCGACGCATGACCGCTGCCCCAGCCGACCTGCAGGTCGTCGTAGAAGTTGCCCTGGTCGCCCGAGCCGGTGTATCGCCCGGAGTCGTCCGGGGCCACGTGCTCGGGGTTGTGGTGCACGTCCGGGGCGCCGGGATCGAGCAGCTGCACGTCGATGATGGTAGCGCGCAGCGTGGCATCGGTGGGGCCGTCGTTGCGGACCAGCAGGGTGCGGGTGGCGCTGTCGCCGGGCACGGCGACGGGGGTGCCGAGGAAGCTCTCGGTGGTGGTGGCGGCGTAGCTGCTGCCGTCCCAGGAGAGCTCGATCGTCTCCGAGTAGTCGCCGGGCGCCGGGTCGGTGGGCGTGGCCGCGGCCGGACCGGCGAGCAGGCCGGTCAGGCCGGCCGCCAGCACTGCCGCCGCTGCTCCGGTACGGGTGGGGCGCAGGAATCGGGTGCTCATGGCTTACGGCTCCTGTCCCGGTCGGAAGGTCTGGTAG
>CAZMDO010000855.1:0-1081 GCA_964564445.1 uncultured Ruaniaceae bacterium
CCGTTCGGGCCGTGGTTGCAATACCCTGCGGGGTTCTTGTGCAGGTACTGCTGGTGGTAGTCCTCCGCGTAGTAGAACGGTCCGGCCGGGGCCAGCTCGGTGGTGATCTCACCGAAGCCGCTGTCGTGGGCGACGGCGTTCATCGCCTCCCGCGTGGCCCGCACCAGCTCCTCGTCGGCCGGGTCGCTCCAGTAGATCGCCGACCGGTACTGCGTGCCGCGGTCGTTGCCCTGCCGGTATCCCTGCGTGGGGTCGTGGTTCTCCCAGAAATCCTTGAGCAGATGCTCCAGGTCGGTGGCCTGCGGGTCGTAGACCACCTGGACGGCCTCGGTGTGCCCGGTCATCCCGGTGCACACCTCCTCATAGCTCGGGTTCGGGGTGTAGCCGCCCATGTAGCCGGCGGCGGTGCTGATCACCCCGGGTGCGCGCCAGAAGATCCGCTCCGCACCCCAGAAGCAGCCCATCGCCACGTAGACGGTGCGGCTGCCCTCCGGCCACGGCCCCTGCATCGGGGTGCCGAGCACCGCGTGCGTGGCCGGCACCGGCATCGGCGCCTCCCGACCGGACAGCGCCTCCTGCGCGGTGACCATCGCGTTCCTCATCCGTGCGCCCAACATCTGCCTGCCTTCCTGCCGTGGGGAGCACCGGGACCCACCTGTGCCCGGTGAGCTCCGCCGTCATCGACAACGCTACGCCCGGTCGTGGTGTTCCGGCACCGCGGCCGGGCCGGCCCGCGGTGCCGGGTGGTGCCCCGCTCGGACGTGGTGGGATCAGCGCCAGCCGAGTCCCGGGGCAACGTGGGTGAGCAGCGCCTCGATCACGTGCGCGTTGTAGTCCACGCCGAGCTGGTTCGGCACGGTGAGCAGCAGGCTGTCCGAGGCGGCGACCGCCTCGTCCTTGGCCAGCTCGGCGACCAGCTGGTCCGGCTCCCCGGCGTAGCTCTTGCCGAACCGGGCCAGCCCACCCTCCAGGTGGCCGACCTGGTCGCTGCTGCGGGTGTCGCGCCAGAACAGCTGCCGGTCGGTGTCGGTGACCAGCGGGAAGATCGACCGGCTCACCGAGACCCGCGGCTGCCAGTCGT
>CAZMDO010000856.1:0-1080 GCA_964564445.1 uncultured Ruaniaceae bacterium
GGCACCGGCCAGGAGCAGTCGATGACCATCACCGGTGGCTCCGCCCTGCCCAAGGAGGAGATCGACCGGATGATCAAGGAGGCCGAGGCGCACGCCGCCGAGGACGCCAAGCGGCGCGAGGAGCAGGACACCCGCAACTCGGCCGAGCAGCTCGCCTACTCCACGGAGAAGCTGCTCACCGACAACGCGGACAAGCTCCCCGAGGACGTCGCCACCGAGGTGCGCGAGGCCGTGGAGAAGGTCAAGACCGCGCTCGCCGGCGAGGACATCGAGGCCGTCAAGACCGCCCAGGCCGAGCTGTCCGAGGCGAGCCAGAAGATCGGTCAGGCGCTCTACGCCCAGCAGGACGCGCCGTCCACCGACGGCACCGGCCAGGAGGCTCCGGCCGCCGACGCCGGCTCCGAGGACGACGACATCGTCGACGCCGAGATCGTGGACGAGGATGAGAAGAAGTGACCGACTGGGATGAGGAACCGGTGATCCGCGACAAGCGGCGCCTGGACCCCACCACCGGCGAGCTGCGCACGCCTGAGGAGGTGGCTGCCGAGGAGGCGGCCGCCTCCGCAGGCCCAGCCGGCGACGGCGGAGCCTCCTCGGCCTCCGACCCCACCTCGGGTGGGGGTACCGGGGCGGAGGGCGCACCCGCCGAGCAGGATCCGGCGGCCGCGGCGCAGGCCCAGGCTGCCGACCTGCAGGACCAGCTCGCCCGGGCGAAGGCGGACCTGTACAACCTGGACCAGCGCTTCAACAACTTCGTCAAGCGGTCCCGTGCCGAGGCGCTCGCTGAGCGTGGCCGCGGGGTCGAGGACGCGGTCGAGGCGCTCGTCCCGGTGCTCGACGACATCCACCACGCCCGTGAGCACGACGGTCTGACCGGTCCGCTCGGTGCGATGGCGGAGAAGCTCGAGGAGATCCTCGCCTCGCGGTTCCAGGTGGAGCGCTACGGCGCCGCCGGGGACGAGTTCGACCCGAACGTGCACGAGGCACTGATGCACAACGAGAGCGAGGACGCCACCACCGAGACGGTCTCCCAGGTGCTCCAGCCGGGCTACCGGGTGGGGGAGAAGGTCGTCCGGCCGG
>CAZMDO010000857.1:0-1078 GCA_964564445.1 uncultured Ruaniaceae bacterium
ACCGGCAAGCCGGGCCGGCTGATCGAGATGGACGACACCACCACGATGTTCTCCAGCCCCGCCCAGCAGGCGACCGAGGACTACATCTCCGGCCGGTTCGGCTGACTCGCGCGGCGCCCGCCGCCCCACCCACACCACCCTCCTTCATGCTGAATCGATTCACTCGTGACTTGCTGCGCTAACTCGTGCTCCCGGGTCACGAGTCTTCGTGCCCGGTGCCGAGGCGGTGGTGGGTGCGGGGCGCCGGCGGGTGGGTGAGGGGCGCCGGTGGGTGGCCGAGGGGCGCCGGTGGGTGGCCGAGGGGCGCCGGCGGGTGGTTCGGGGCCGGACGCGGCATGACAGAGGGCCGCAGGCATGGTGCCTGCGGCCCTCTGGTCGCTGTGGGCTACGCCGGCCCGTGGTGGGTCAGCGGAGCCGTTCGCAGGGTCGGCTCAGAGGCCGGAACCCTCCCAGCTCTCCGTGGTGGTGGACCCGTCCATGCTGTACAGCACGCAGAGGACCTCGCGGTCGTCCGCCTGGGTCCAGGTCTGCTCGGTCGGGTAGATGAAGCTGAAGTCCAGCGCGGAGTCCTCGTAGGCGGTGCCCACGAACGGCTCGAACTCGGCCAGGCACCCGTCCTGCGCGGCGGTCTGCACCGCGTCGTCGCCCGGGTAGTCGCCGTCGTCCATGTCGAACACGTGGAAGATCTGGGCGTCGTGCTCCTCGGAGCAGTCCACGGTGGGGATCTCGGTGATCTCCCCGCCGGACAGGTCCGAGGTGTTGACGCAGGCGCCGACCTCGGCGGTGGCGACCTGGCCACCACAGGCGGCCATCGAGGCGGACACCCCGACGGCGCCGACGACGGCCAGCGCGGCGCGGGTGATACGACCAGTGTTCATGATGCTCCCCAAGTCTCCTGACGGGACATCTCTCCCGTTCTCCGCGAGCCAATATAAGGTGCGGGCCGGCCCGGGGAAACGGCGCGCCACGGGCTGAACTCCCCATGTGACGGGGCCAACAGCCCGCCGACTGCCTGGGTGCGCCCCGACCCGGGTGAGGCCAGAGCAGCCAGGAGGCTGCGCCGTCGGCGGGTGCGCCC
>CAZMDO010000858.1:0-1076 GCA_964564445.1 uncultured Ruaniaceae bacterium
CGGGTCTTCGGCAGCTCGGAGACCACCAGGATGGAGCGCGGCTTGGCGATCGGGCCGATCTCGTGCGCCACGTGGTTGCGCAGCTCGCCGACCACCTTCTCGCCCTCGGCCTCTGCCGCCTCCAGAGCGTCGCTGCGCAGGATCACGAACGCCACCACGGCCTGCCCGGTGGTGTCGTCGCTGGCGCCCACCACCGCGGCCTCGGCCACCCAGTCGTGGGAGACCAGCGCGGACTCGATCTCGGTGGTGGACAGCCGGTGGCCGGACACGTTCATCACGTCGTCCACCCGGCCGAGCAGCCACACGTCGCCGTCCTCGTCGTACTTGGCGCCGTCACCGGCGAAGTAGGTGCCGGGGAAGCGGGACCAGTAGGTGTCCTTGAACCGCTGCTCATCACCCCAGATGTTGCGCAGCATCGAGGGCCACGGCTCGTTGATCACCAGGTAGCCGCCGCCCCCGGGGCCCACCGGCTGGCCGGTGTCGTTCCACACGTCCACCTCGATACCGGGCAGGGACACCTGGGCGGAGCCGGGCTTGGCGTCGGTCACCCCCGGCAGCGGGGAGATCATGATCGCGCCGGTCTCGGTCTGCCACCAGGTGTCCACCACCGGGGTGCGGTCCGCGCCGATCACGCGGCGGTACCAGACCCACGCCTCGGGATTGATCGGCTCGCCCACGCTGCCCAGCACCCGCAGCGAGGACAGGTCGTACTCGCCCGGGATGTCGGTGCCCCACTTCATCATCGTGCGGATCGCGGTGGGTGCGGTGTACAGGATCGTCACCCCGTACTTCTGCACGATCTCCCACCAGCGGCCCTTGTGCGGGGAGTCCGGGGTGCCTTCGTAGAGCACCTGGGTGGCGCCGTTGATCAGCGGGCCGTAGGTCACGTAGGAGTGCCCGGTCACCCAGCCGACGTCGGCGGTGCACCAGTACACGTCCGTCTCCGGCTTCAGGTCGAACACGTACCAGTGGGTGTAGGCCGACTGCACCAGGTAGCCACCGGTGGTGTGCAGGATGCCCTTCGGCTTCCCGGTGGTGCCGGAGGTGTACAGGATGTACAGCGGGTGCTCGGCCTC
>CAZMDO010000859.1:0-1074 GCA_964564445.1 uncultured Ruaniaceae bacterium
ACCTCACGCAGGCCGGGGAGCTGGTAGATCTTGCCGTCCGCCTGCCGGTGGGTGTCCAGCTCGTCCTGCAGCCCCCACTCCTCGACCTTCTGGGTGAAGTTCGGCATGTACTGGAAGTAGTCGGAGACCGGCAGGATCGCCCCACCGCTGACGAACTGGGTCTCCTGGCCCGGGTAGGTCACGGAGATGATCTCCGGGGCGTCCCCGGCGGCGATCAGCAGGGACTTCTTCTGGTCCCAGTCGGCCAACGGCACCGTGGTCAGGTCGAAGGTGACGTTCTGGTTCTGCTCCAGCTGCTCGAAGACCAGCCAGTCGTCCTGCACCGGGTAGTTCGGGTGGTCGCGGTAGAGCAGCGAGAACTCCACCGGCTCGGTCGCCTGGAAGGTGGTGCCGACGTCGAAGCTCTCCATCGCGCCGACGGAGTGCTCCGCATCGATGGTGACCGAACCGTCACCACCCTCGGTCTCGGAACCGTCGCCGCTCTCGCCGTCACCTCCGGAGGAGCAGGCCGTGAGCACGAGGGCAGTGGCGGCCAGGGCCGCTACGCCCGTCATGCGGGTTCGAGTGAGTGCCATGGGGTATCTCTCCTTCTGGTGTCAACGCCGTCGTTCGACGTCCGGGGGATGGGATGTGCAGGTGTGCGGGATCAGCCCTTGACGGAGCCGAGCATCACGCCTGAGACGAAGTACTTCTGCAGGAACGGGTAGAGGCAGATGATCGGCAGCACGGTGAGCAGCATCGTGACCGACTGGATGTTGGCGCCGATCTGGACGGCGTCCGTACCGGCACCACCGGTGATCTCCTGGGACCCGGTCGCCGCGGCGATCAGGTTGCGCAGGTACACGGTGACGGGGAACAGCGACTTGTCGTCGAGGTACAGGAACGCGGTGAACCAGGAGTTCCACAGCCCCACCGCGTAGAACAGGGTCATGGTGGCCAGCACGGCCTTCGACAGCGGGAGCACGATCCGCCCGAAGACGCCGTAGGTCGTCAGGCCGTCGATCGTCGCCGCTTCCTCGAGCTCGGTGGGGAAGTTCTCGAAGAACGACTTCATCACCAGCAGGTTGAAGATGC
>CAZMDO010000860.1:0-1073 GCA_964564445.1 uncultured Ruaniaceae bacterium
CGCAACTTCGAGATCCGCAAGAACGTGCTCAAGTACGACGACGTGCTCTCCCGGCAGCGCGAGGTGGTCTACGAGACCCGCCGTGAGCTGCTCGAGGGGGAGGACCTCAAGGACACCGTCGCCGCCTTCGTGGTCGACGTGGTCACCGGCATGGTGGCAGCGGCCACCTCGGACCCCCACCCGGAGGAGTGGGACCTGGAGCAGCTGTGGATCGACCTGCGCACGGTCTACCCGGTCTCCATCACCGAGGAGGACCTGATCGAGGAGGTCGGCCACCGCAACCGGTTGACCGTCGAGCAGCTCACCGACGAGCTGGTGGCCGACGCCAAGGTCGCCTACGCCAAGCGTGAGGAGGAGCTCGGCTCGGACATCATGCGCCAGCTCGAGCGCCGGGTGGTGCTCTCGGTGCTCGACCGCAAGTGGCGCGAGCACCTCTACGAGATGGACTACCTCAAGGAGGGCATCGGACTGCGGGCGATGGCCCAGCGTGACCCGCTCGTGGAGTACCAGCGCGAGGGGTACCAGCTCTTCCAGGCCATGAACGAGGCGATCAAGGACGAGGTGGTCGGCTACCTGTTCAACCTCGAGGTGAAGAAGCCGGAGGAGAAGGCCGAGGAGGACGCCCAGACCATCGAGGCCGGCGAGGGTGCGGACGGCGCCGCCGCAGGCACCGGTGCGGCTGCGGAGGGCGCGCGGGGTGGCGGGGCGAAGAGCCCGGCCACGAAGCCGGCCGGGGGCCAGAAGCAGGGCGCCGGCAAGCCGGGCGCTGGTAAGCAGGGCGCCGCCAGGCAGGGCGGGAAGGCCCCGGCCGGCGGTCGGCGCGCCGGGAAGAAGGCGATCCCGCAGCAGGCCGCGCCGGTGGACGACCCGCTCGGTCTCGGCCAGCCCCAGCGGGCGACCGCGCTACGGTACTCGGCGCCGAGCGTGGACGGCGACTCCAGTGCCGCCACCCGTGGTGCGGCGGCGGCCGGCGGCGCTGGCCAGCAGGCCACCGCCACCTCGCCCCAGGGCGGTGCGAACCGCGAGGCCCGCCGGCGCGCGGCGAAGCAGGCGAAGAAGCGCGGCTGACGACC
>CAZMDO010000861.1:0-1072 GCA_964564445.1 uncultured Ruaniaceae bacterium
CCTGCGCGAGACCAGGATGAACAAGGGCATGCTGCACGGCATCCTCACCGCGCTGATTGCTGGCCTGATCATGATGGGCCTGGGCTCGGCGGGAGTGGCCGGGCCGGAGCCGAACAACATCAAGATGGGCGTCAAGCTGGTGATCGCGCTCGTGGTCACCGCCCTGGTGATCTACGGCGACCGGAACCAGGAGAAGGTCACCAAGGGCTACCTCGGCGGCATCGCCGGGCTGGTGGTGGCCAACATCGCCATCGCCGTGCTCTGGTAGGAGCTCCTCCCGCGTTCGACGGCGGAGCCCGGCCTGGTCTGCCGCGCTAGCCTGGCGTAGTGCGTCCAGAGCTGCTCACCGCCGGCCCACGTGGCCGACGGCTCTGCCTGGATCTCGCCTGCCGGCTGGACGATCTGCTCTCCCGGGCGGTGTTCGACCGAGGCTATGAGCTGGAGCCGGGCAAGGGGACCTCGGTGACGCGGCTGATGGCGTTCCCGCCAGGCACCACGCAGGCGGAGATGGACGCCGCGCGTGCCGCCGAGCATGCTCGCCCGGTGCCCACCGTCACCGATATCGCCGGCCTGCTGACGCGGGTGCCGCTGCCAGCCGCCGGCCCGAGCCCGGGGCAGGTCGCCGGGGCGCTCGCTGACTCGGTGGCCACGGCGATGTACTGGCAGCCCCCGGACGGCCAGGACGTGCTCGCCGGCCACCGGGAGCTGGACGACGGGCTCGTTCGCGTCGCCGCCTGGTTGGCTCCGCACACCCCCGACTGGTGGACCGCACCGATGGCCGAGGACCAGTGGGCGCTCGGCTGGTGGGGCCACGAGCCAGGGGAGACCCGGCGGTCGGTGACCGAGTGGCGCGACCGGACGCTCGCCGAGGAGGAGCGGGCGGCCACGATGCGCCGGGAGAACCGGGTGGACTACCCCGAGACCGGCTGGTCACCGACCCCCGGCCTGCGCCCGGCGGACATCGACGCCCCGATCTCCGGCACCTGGTGGTCCTTCCCGGACGGAGTGTGCTCCACGCGGGCAGTTGATGGTGTGCCGCTGGGCCTGGACCTCACCGAGGACGCCGGCGGCA
>CAZMDO010000862.1:0-1071 GCA_964564445.1 uncultured Ruaniaceae bacterium
GGTTCATGACCTCCTGGCGGGACTCGTAGACGAGCTTGGTGTACTCGGTCACCTCGCCACCGCCGATGGAGCGGAAGCTGGCGACGAAGTTCTGCCCGATGTTGGCGGAACGGACCGTCAGGCCCATCACCTCGCCCATCACGGCCTCGACGCGGTAGCCAGGGATCTCGTTCGTGGTGACAACGATCATGGGGGACATCTTTGCACCTCGGGGCAAGGGGTGGGGCGCACCCCGCTGGGGAGGACTCCCCGCCGGGTCGGCAACTTCCGGCAACCCCGGGGCAGGCGGTGGGCCGCCGCCTAGGCTCGGGGTGGTTGTCGTGAGCAGAGAGGACGCGCAGTGACGCGAGAGGTCAGGCTGGGGATCGTGGGCTACGGCGCCCAGGGATCGGTGTACGCGCAGATGATCGCCGACGGGCAGGTGCCGGGGATGGTGCTCGGCGCGGTCGCGGACCGGAACCCGGCGCGCCGGGAGCTGGTGGCCGGCGACCACCCGGGTACTCCGCTGCATGCCAGCCACGAGGAGCTGATCGCCAGCGGGGACGTGGACGCCGTGGTCACCACGCTGCCGCACTACGACCACCCGGCGGTGGCGATGGCCGCACTGGACGCGGGCCTGCACGTGCTGGTGGAGAAGCCGGCCGCGGTGTACACCAAGCAGGTGCGCGAGCTGATCGAGGCGGCCGAGGCACGGCCGGAGCTGACCTTCGCGATCATGTTCAACCAGCGCACCAACCCGCTCTACCGGCGGATCAAGGAGATCGTGGACGCCGGGGAGATCGGCGCCATCCGGCGCAGCACCTGGACGATCACCACCTGGTGGCGCCCGCAGGGGTACTACGAGCAGTCCGCCTGGCGGGCCACCTGGGGCGGTGAGGGTGGCGGCGTGCTGGTGAACCAGGCCCCGCACCAGCTCGACCTGTGGCAGTGGATCTGCGGCGTGCCGCGGTCGGTGTTCGCCAAGGCCGCCTTCGGGTTCCGCCGGGACATCGCCGTGGAGGACGAGGTCACCGCGGTGGTCGACTACGGCGACGGCGTGACCGGCGTGTTCATCACCGCCACCCACGACCT
>CAZMDO010000863.1:0-1065 GCA_964564445.1 uncultured Ruaniaceae bacterium
GGTAGGCGAGCGCCTGCATGTGCGCCTGCTGCGCGTTGGTTGCCGCGCCGCCGTGGCCGCCCTCGATGTTCTCGTAGTAGGTGACGTCCTTGGCCGCGGCGAGCATCCGGGCGGCCATCTTCCGGGCGTGCCCCGGGTGCACCCGGTCGTCCCGGGTGGAGGTGGTCAGCAGCACCGGTGGGTACTCGGCATCGGCGTCGAACAGGTGGTACGGGGAGAAGGTGCGGATGAACTCCCACTCCTCGGGCAGGTCCGGGTCGCCGTACTCGGCCATCCAGGAGGCACCGGCGAGCAGGTGGGAGTAGCGCTTCATGTCCAGCAGCGGCACCTGGATCACCACCGCGCCGAACAGCTCCGGGTACTGGGTGAGCATGTTCCCGGTGAGCAGCCCGCCGTTCGAGCCGCCCTGCACCCCCAGGTGCGCAGCGCTGGTCACGCCCCGCTCGGCCAGGTCGGTGGCCACGGCGGCCAGGTCCTCGTACGCCTTGTGCCGGTTCGCCTTCAGCGCCGCCTGGTGCCAGGCCGGCCCGTACTCGCCGCCGCCGCGGATGTTCGCCAGCGCGTACACCCCGCCCCGCTCGAGCCAGGACCGGCCCAGCACCCCGGAGTACATCGGGGTCATCGAGATCTCGAAACCGCCGTAGCCGTACAGCAGCGTGGGCGTGGAGCCGTCGAAGGGCAGGTCCTCCCGGCGGAGCAGGAAGTACGGGACGCGAGTGCCGTCGGCGGAGGTGGCGAAGTGCTGCTCGGCGAGCAGGCCGTCGGCATCGAAGAACGTGGGCATCGACTTCAGCGGCTCGATGCTCACCGCCACCTGGCCGTCTGGTTCCGGCGCCTCGGCCAGCGCGGCGAGCGAGAGGGTGGTGGGGGAGAGGAAGTCGGCCGCATACAGCCACAGCTCGTCGCTGGTGCGCGCATCCACCGGTGCGACCTGCACAGTACCCACGGCCGGGGCGCCGGCGAAGACCGAACGGGAGAACCCGCCGTCGATGGGGGTGAGGATCTCCAACCGGGACTTCACATCGTCCAGGATGTTCAGCACCAGGTGGCGCCTGGTCCAGGAGT
>CAZMDO010000864.1:0-1062 GCA_964564445.1 uncultured Ruaniaceae bacterium
TAGCGCAGGTTGTGGTGCAGCTCGTGCACCGCGGACGCCTCCAGGCGGGCCAGGTTCTCCTCGGTGGGCCAGAGGGTGAGCATCAGGTAGCCGGTCATCGAACCGTTGCCGGACAGCCCCCGGGCCTCGGTCATGAAGTAGCGGTCAGTGACGTCGCCGAGGACCAGCACGACCGTCAGGTCCGGCACGGTGATCGTCGGCGTGGCTCGTAGCTGCTGCTGCACCGCGTCGGTGAGCGCGGCGTGCACCCGTTCCCAGGCCCGGGCGTTCTCCAGTGTGGCCAGCGCGGCCCGGGTCTCCTCCAGTGCGCGCTCGAGCGGGAAGCCGAGACTCTGCGCATGCATCGTCGCCAGGTCGACCTCTCCGGGGAAGAAGCGGTACATCCCGGCCGCAGGGGCGAGCATCTCGCGCACCCGCTCGGCACGGTCCGCTTCGGGGGCGGTCAGCACGGCGCGCATGCCGTGGTCGGTCGGTAGCACGGTGATCGTCATGGCAGCGACGATAGAAGGTGACGTCAGGTCAGGGTCAAGGGAATACCAACCCCTGCGCCGCCGGCGAACCTACTGCCGTCGACGGGTGCCGGACGCACTTCTGCCAGCCGGCCCCCGAACCGACTGCTGCTCGCCGGGCCCCGAACCCACCTGCTGCTGACGTGCTCGGCAGCGGGCCCGAAGGCTCGTGACCGCGGAGCACGAGCAACCGTCGCAGCTGCCGAGTGAATCGATTCAGCCCGCCGGGGCCCGGCCGGGACCGCCCGGCGGGGCGGGGCCTGGGTGCGGGCGGGTGGGGCGCGTCAGCCGAGGAACTCGGCGAGGTCGTCGAGGATCTTCTTCTTCGGCTTGGCACCGATGATCGTCTTGACCACCTCACCGCCGGAGTAGACGTGCATGGTCGGGATGGAGACCACGTTGTAGGCCGCGGCGGTCTGCGGGTTGGCGTCCACGTCCAGCTTGCGCACGGAGATCGCGTCGGCGTTCTCGGCCGCGATCTCCTCCAGGATGGGGGCGACCTGGCGGCACGGACCGCACCAGGCGGCCCAGAAGTCCACGAGGACCGGCTTGT
>CAZMDO010000865.1:0-1056 GCA_964564445.1 uncultured Ruaniaceae bacterium
GGCCGTCGAGGCGCTCGCGGTGGCGCTGCGCCCGCAGGGCTGAGCACGCAGCCGGGCGCGAGCGCGCCCGCGCGCGGACCGTCACACCGGCCGCTGCCGCCCGGTCAGTGCTGTGGAGGGCGTGCGATCGGCGCGCCCTCGCCCAGCCAGCAGCAGAGAGGTGCTTGTCATGAAGGTCGTCGTCATCGGTGGGACCGGACTGATCGGGTCCAAGGTCGTGGAGAAGCTGAACGCGCACGGACACCACGCGTGGGCGGCTGCCCCGCAGACCGGGTGCAACACGATCACCAACGAAGGAGTGGCGGAAGCGGTCAGCGGGGCGAACGTGCTCATCGACGTCTCCAACTCCCCATCCTTCGCCGACGTGGACGTGATGAACTTCTTCGTCACGTCCACGAAGAACCTGCTGGCCGCGGCGGAGGAGGCCGGTATCGAACACTACGTCGCCCTCTCGATCGTCGGCGCCGAGCGGCTGCCGGACAGCGGGTACCTGCGGGCCAAGGTCGCCCAGGAACAACTGATCACGGCATCGGACCTGCCGTTCACGATCATCCACGCGACCCAGTTCTTCGAGTTCACCGCCGCCATCGCCCAAGCGGCCACGGTCGACGGCGTGGCGCACCTGTCCACCGCCTACTACCAGCCGATGGCAGCCGAGGACGTTGCCACGGTGGTCGCTCGCTCCGCCGTGGGCGGGCCCACGAACGGTGTGGTCGAGACCGGCGGCCCACAGAAGGTGCGGATGTCGGAGTTCATCGCGGCCGCCCTGGCCCGCACCGGCGACGAGCGCGAGGTCGTGGCCGACCCGGACGCGAGGTACTTCGGTACCACGCTCGAGGACGACAGCCTGGTGCCCGGCCCCGGAGCCAGGCTCGGGACGACGAGCTATGCGGACTGGCTCGCCACCCCGGTCGGTTGACGAGCCGCGCCGCCCGCCTGACCCACTGGTGCAGATCTCGCGGGCGGCATGCATAGACTGCGCCCTGTGGCCCTGAGAACAACCCGCTCGCTGTCGGCTGTGCTCGCGACCGCCGCCACGGCAGCCCTGCTCGCCGG
>CAZMDO010000866.1:0-1055 GCA_964564445.1 uncultured Ruaniaceae bacterium
ACCGCAGCAGGGTTTCGGCCCGGCTCCTGGGTACCCGAGCGCTCCGGCGCCCGGCGGCTACGGTCGGCCCGCTCCGGCGCCGGTAGCCGTCAACCCGCCCTCGGCGCAGTACGCGCCTGCTGCCCAGCAGCCCTGGGGCGCGGTAACGCGGCCGCAGCACCCGAAGCGCCGGGTGGTGCTGGAGATCGTGCTCATCTCCCTCGGCACCCTGGGCGTGCTCACGGCCGTCGGCTTGATGGCCGTAGGCCTGGGCGTCCAGAACGTGATCGTCTCCGGCATCCTCGCCCTGATCCCGCTGCTCATCGTCGGCGCCGCGATCGTGTGGGTGGACCGCTGGGAGCCCGAGCCGAGGCTCACCCTCGCTGCCGCATTCCTGTGGGGCGGAGGCGTGGCCACGCTGTTCTCCGGCGAGCTGAACGGTGTGGTCGGGCCGGCGCTCGGATCCGCGATCGCACCGGACATGGCGCCCGAGGCCTGGCCGGCCGTCTTCGGTGCCCCCGTGGTGGAGGAGTTCTGGAAGGGCCTGGGCCTGCTGCTCATCTTCCTTCTTCGCCGTCGTCAGTTCAACGGCCCCGTGGACGGGATCGTCTATGCCTCGGTGATCGCCGCCGCGTTCGCATTCGTGGAGAACATCCAGTACTTCGCTGGCGCAGATGGAGGGCTTGGCCTGATGTTCTTCGTCCGTGGACTGGCTTCCCCGTTCGGGCACCTGATCTACACCGCGTGCATCGGCGTGGCGCTCGGACTGGCCTCCCGGTCCAAGAACAAGTACTCCTGGCTGTGGATGATGCCGATCGGTTATGCCGGTGCGATGCTGCTGCACGCCGCCTGGAACGGCTTCGCCGGGCTGGCCTACACCGTGTTCGACCTCATCATCCTGGTGGTCCTGGTGAACTGGGTGCCGCTGGTGATCTGGGCGATCATCGTGGTGGCACTGCGCCGCCGAGAGACCAGGATCCTCGGCGAACGCCTCGGCGAGTACGTGCCGTCGGGCTGGGTGGTGCCGCAGGAGATCGAGATGCTCACCTCGCTGCAGGGCCGCCGGACGGCGCTGC
>CAZMDO010000867.1:0-1055 GCA_964564445.1 uncultured Ruaniaceae bacterium
CCGATCGCATCGACCTGGTCACCACCGACCACCACCCGCGCGACTACGACAACTCGATCTACCACGGCTACATCGCCGGCGGCGCCCTGCACCGCAGCGACGGCACGGTCGTCGACGAGCAGGTCCTGGATGCCGCCGCCCCCTCCCAGGTGGAGCTGACCACCATCCTGCCCACCGGCACCGAGCTGGGCGGGGCACGGCTCACCCACGCCTGGACCTCCGACATCCGCCAGGGCCGCGGCGACCAGAACGGTCAGCTGGCCGCGGTGCTCACCGCCCGCGCCGGGGACGAGCCGGAGAACTCCGACTTCAGCGACCACCGGTTCGTCTATGCCCGGTTCGACGGCGGCACCTGGCAGGTCTTCCCGCTCGCCCTGGCCGGGGCGAACCTGCTGCCGCACGAGGAGGACTACACCGGCCTGGCCGCCATCGACCCCTACGACCTGGACGCGCTCTACCTGTCCGCACCGTTCGACCCGCGCGACGACAGGCCCCTCGCCCACCACGAGATCTTCCACGGCCGCACCGCAGACGGCGGCGCCACCTGGACCTGGACCCCGGTCACCGCGGACTCGAGCGTGGACAACCTGCGCCCGATCGTGGTCCCGGGCGACCCGGCCACCCGGGCGGTGCTGTGGTTCCGCGGCAGCATGACCGCCTCGCAGCACTTCGACTGCGAGGTCGTCGGCCTGGTGGAACCCCGCTGACCCACGTCCTGACCGCACCCGTGGCCGGTGCGATATAACGGGGTGTGCCCAGTCCCGACGCCGCCCCGGAAAGGTCCCGCTCCCGACGGCTGACCGCCGAGATCTGGATCGTGATGGGCCTCTCCCTGGGCAAGTCCGGGGTCTATGCCGTGGTGGCGATCATTGCCGCCCTGACCCGCGGGCCGATCGGCGATCAGAGCACGTCGCTGAACCCGTCGCAGTCGCCGCGGCCCTACCTGGACCTGACCTACCAGCTGCTGTCCATCGCGTTCACCCTGGTACCGGTCGCCCTGGCGCTGTACCTGCTCTCCGACCGGGGGCACAACCCGTGGCGCCGGATCGGCCTGG
>CAZMDO010000868.1:0-1053 GCA_964564445.1 uncultured Ruaniaceae bacterium
GGAGGAGGGTTGCCGGCCAGCGAGCCGGGGCTTGGCGCTGGCGCTCATGACCTTGCCGCCAAGGATGCCACACCCGGCGCGCGGTCGGTACCTGCATCACCAGCGACCGGAGGCTGAGACGGTTGTGACGCACACCATGATGGGCCGTCCTCCCCATCGCAGCGTGCGCCTGCCCCGGTTACGGTGAGCACCGGCCGTACTGAGCGGGCGGGACCCATTCCCGCTCCGGAGAGCTCAGCGCGGGCAGGGAGACTAGGGAGACAGACGTGAAGACCAAGCTGATGACCGGGCTGCGTTCGGCGGCCGCCGCCAGTGGTGTGGCGCTGCTGCTGCTCGTTTCGGCCTGCGGCTCTGACGAGGGCCAGGGGGAGCAGGGAAGCGCCAGCGAGGAGAGCGCCGCGGAGACCACCGACGACGCCGCTGAGGAGACCACCGACGACACTGCCGCGGAGACCACCGAGGACGACGCTGCCGAGGAGCCGGCCGAGGGCGCCGAGGAGACCACCGACGACGACGCCGCGGAGGGCGAGGACGGGGCCGCGGCCGGTGTGGCCGCCCCCGGCGACGGCTTCGACCCGTGCACCGTGCTCACCGCGGACGACGTGAACGGCATCCTCGGCAGCGACCTGGCCGAGGGCACCAGCAGCGACATGTCCAGCATCGCCATGTGCACCTTCATGGACCAGAGCAGCGGCTCGAGCGTGATCGTGCAGTGGGCGCCGGTGCCGGGCAGCCTGGACGACGCGCTGCAGGCGATGTCCAGCATGTACGCCGACCTGGGCGAGCCGGAGCCGGTCACCGTGGCCGGCACCTCGGAGGCCGCGGTGATCACCGGTGAGGTCTCCGGGTTCCCCGCGACCATCCTGGTGGGCACCGCCGAGGGCGGCTTCCTGCAGGTCGTCGCTACGGCGCAGGACATGAGCTCCGACCAGGCGGTGCAGATCGCCGAGACCACCCTGGCCGGCGTGTGAGCGCACGCTGACCGGTCGCCACCCAGCGGCCGCGCAGTACCCGAGGGCCGCCGTCGAGCTGACGGCGGCCCTCCGGCATTCC
>CAZMDO010000869.1:0-1053 GCA_964564445.1 uncultured Ruaniaceae bacterium
TGGGTGCTCCCGCGGGAGCGTTCGACGGCGTAGCCGGGGGTGGCCCAGCCACCCCGCCCGGATGAGGAACGCCCGGGTGACCGGCCTGACCAGCCGGTGCTCCGCCGTCGGCGGTATCGGCGACGATCCGACCATCGCGCATGTGCACCGTGCGCGAGCACCAGGACGCCACCTGCGGGTCGTGGGTGACGATCACCAGGCTGGCGCCGGTGGCACGGGTGGCCTCGGTGAGCACCTGCAGCACCTCGTGACCGGTCTGCTGGTCCAGCGCGCCGGTGGGCTCGTCGGCGAAGACCACACCGGGGGAGCCGACCAGGGCGCGGGCGATCGCCACCCGCTGCGCCTGGCCACCGGAGAGCTCCCCGGGCCGGCGGCCCTCCATCCCGGCCAGGCCGAGGTAGGCCAGCCAGCGGCGAGCGATGTCCGTGGCCTCAGCGCGGCCCACACCGGCGAGCATCAACGGCAGCGCAGCGTTCTCGTCGGCGGGCAGCTCCGGGAGCAGCTGGCCGGACTGGAACACGAAGCCGAAGTCGGTGCGGCGCAGCCCGGTGCGGGCGGTCTCGGACAGGGCGGTGAGGTCCTGGCCCGCCCAGAGCACCTGCCCGCTGGTGGGGCTGAGCACGCCGGCCAGGCAGTGCAGCAGGGTGGTCTTGCCGGAGCCGGAGGGGCCCATCACGGCGACGGACTCGCCCGGGCCGACCGTGAGGCTGACACCGGCCAGCGCGGGGGTGAGCACCCCGGCAGTGCCGTAGGTCTTCACCAGGTTGTGGGCGGTGAGCGCAGATCGTGTGGTCATGGCAGCAAGCCTGCTCCCCGGCGGCGCGCGCGTCGTCCTGCCGTGGACGGGACTTGGCGGCAGCGGGCTCAGCCGGTGGGTGGGCGGAGCGTCCACCCGTGGTCGTAGCCGGTGCGATCCGGCCCACACTTGTGGCTCCGGTGCCGGTCTGATTGGTCAGCGCCGCCCCGGAACGGGTACAGTGGTCCGCGGTCCAACACCAGCGCCCGTAGCTTAATGGATAGAGCATCTGACTACGGATCAGAAGGTTGGGGGTT
>CAZMDO010000870.1:0-1046 GCA_964564445.1 uncultured Ruaniaceae bacterium
ACGAACGGTGTGCGGACCGAACCGTACATCCAGCAGCGAGGCGGCAGCGAGGTCAGCCGGGGTGAACTCGTTCGGCGGATTCTCACCCAGCTCGTCGAAGTAATGCCCGGCGAACAGGACGTTCCTCCGTGCACCGTAGGTCCGCGGACTCGACGAGTAGTATGCCCCGACCAGTTCGCCGGCCGGTCCGTTCAGGATCTTGTCGATCGCATTCCTTGTGGTGGTGACCGGGTCCGACACCGTCTTCTGCATGGATTCCTTCTGCCAGGGGCCGGCGCCGCTGGTTGGTGGCCGACCGATCAGAGCGAGGTCACTCGCTCACGCCAGTATCCGGGCCGACGTTTCTCGTGGGCAACTGCCACGATCATCACCGAGTGGTCGGTGACGAAGTAGATGACGCGGTACGGAAAGCCTCCGACGCCCTTGGACCGCACCGGCGGCTCGCGCTGCCAGCCCGGCCACACCGCCCATGACTCAGGAGAGTCCGCCGCCTCGGCCACTGCCGCACGCACGGCGGCCCCGAAACGACCACCGAGCCCGGGTTCGCGATCGTCGTACCACTCGACGTCAGCAAACAACTCCGCCTGGGCTTCCGGGTGGAACCGGAAACCCAAGGTCATGCGTGACGAGCTGCGCGGCGCTCGGCCAGCTCAGCGAACACCTGCTCGCCGGCTATCGTCTGGACCTCGCCGTTGAGGATGTCGTCCATCCGCGACCCGATCTCGGCGCTCCAAGCCGCATCGACAGAGTCTTGATCGGCGACCTCAATCGAGTCGAGCAAGCGGAGCGCCACATCCTTGCGTACCGAAGGAGGCAAGGACAGACCCGCCTGGTAGTACTCGGATGCGCTCAACGACATGCCTGCAGTTTACGCTCCTGCATCGTCGATGGCATGGACTCCCGAGTTCCGAACGGCAAACGGCACGTCAGACTCCCTGGTAGCCAGGACTTAGTGGACCCAGATCGATCCGCAACCGCTCCACATCCGCGCCCAGGTACCGGATCAGGTCCTCCTGCCGCGGCTGACCCATCACGAACCGGTAGGC
>CAZMDO010000871.1:0-1041 GCA_964564445.1 uncultured Ruaniaceae bacterium
GCTGCTCGTCCAAATGCGGCACGAATGTCTCCAAGAGAATCGATGATGCTGCCCGGCCCGCGCTCGGACGATGTGGGCCGGTGCGGATCGGCGCCCGGACCGCGGCCGCACGTAGATGTCGAGCCGGTCACGGCGGTGGGCCGTCCTGGAGCATACCGATATTTTGTCCTGTCGTTACCATCCGTCCACGGATCGGTACACAACTCCTGACCATGGCGACGGCAGGCACCCACCGTGGGTGCCCGCCGTCACCGGGGTGGACGGTCAGGACGGAGTGTCCTTCTTCGCCTCCGCCCTGGCCAGGGTCCGTGCCGCGGCCTCCCGGCCGCCGAGCCCGAAGGCCAAGGCGGCGGCGAGCGCCCCGCCGACCACCACCGAGCCGAAGGCCAGGGTGATGATCGAGTCCGCGATGCCCATGTACTTCAGGCCCATCGCCACGAACAGGGCGATGGTGGCGTAGCGCACCACTGTGGCGGTGGTGCCGGTGCCGATCGCGCCGGCGACGATCTTGGCCACCAGGAAGCCGACGGCGATGATCACGCCGCCGAACAGCACCCGGCCGCCGAGGGAGAGCACCTCGTCCAGGATCGCGGTGACCTCCGGGAAGTGCAGTGCACGGGCCGCCATGATCGCGAAGAACACCATGATCGCGACCTGCACGATCCGGGTGATGATCCGCGAGGCACCCTTGTCCTCGGCCATGATGCCCAGGCTCGCCACCGCACGGTCGGTGCCCAGACCGTGCAGGGTGCTCTCCAGGATCGAGCCGACGAACTTGGCGATCAGGTAACCGATGCCCAGCAGCAGCGCGGCCGCGAGGATCAGCGGGATGGCGTCCAGGATCAGCGTGAGCATGTGCACGGCCGGGTCGGAGATCGCCGAGATGCCCAGCACCTGCAGTGCGGCGATCGTCACCATGATGAGGATCACAGCGAACACCAGGTTGCCCACGATCGAACCGATCTTGCGGGAGTCCACACCGGAGGGCTGCTGCGCCGCGGCCGGAGCCGTCGCGCCCGGAGCTGCCGCGCCCGGAGCTGC
>CAZMDO010000872.1:0-1041 GCA_964564445.1 uncultured Ruaniaceae bacterium
CCCCACGTAGAACCCGCCGTAGATGCACCGGCCCAGGTGCTCGGCGAAGTGCCCGTAGACGTGCCGGCTGATCACCGGGCCGGGCACGTCGACGTTGATGATGGCGTGGATCGGTGCAGGCATGCAGGACTCCGATGTCGGGTTCGTCGGCGGGTGAGCGGTCACATCGTATCCATCCCCCACCCGCTTCTTCAACGATGTACAACGGCGGTCACATCGACCGGCGGTACTCCCCACCCACCTCGTACAGCGCATGGGTGATCTGGCCCAGGCTGTGGCTGCACACCGCCTCCATCAGCGCAGCGAAGGTGTTCTCCCCGGTGCGGGCCGCATCCTGCAGCCGGGTCAGTGCGCCCGGGTCGACGGCGTTCCTCGCCTCCTGCCAGTCACGCACCGAGGCCACCTGGTCGTCCTTCTCCGCGGTGGTCGAGCGCACCAGGTCGATCGCCACCTCGATCTCGCCGCCGTGGTCGGCGGGCAGGAAGGTGTTCACCCCGACGATCGGCAGCGACCCGTCGTGCTTGCGCCGCTCGTAGACCATGGACTCGTCCTGGATCTTGCCGCGCTGGTACATGCTCTCCATCGCACCGAGCACTCCCCCGCGCCGGCTGAGCGCGTCGAACTCGGTGTACACGGCCTGCTCCACCAGGTCGGTGAGCTCGGAGACGATGAAGCTGCCCTGCCACGGGTTCTCGCACCCGCTCAGCCCGAACTCGCGAGCCAGGATCAGCTGGATCGCTACCGCCCGGCGCACCGACTCCTCCGTCGGGGTGGTGACCGCCTCGTCGTAGGCGTTGGTGTGCAGGCTGTTGCAGGCGTCGAAGCTGGCGTACAGCGCCTGCAGCGTGGTGCGGATGTCGTTGAACTCGATCTCCTGGGCGTGCAGCGACCGTCCGGAGGTCTGGATGTGGTACTTCAGCATCTGCCCGCGGGGGCTGGCCCCGTACCGGTCGCGCATCGCCCGGGCCCAGATCCGGCGGGCCACCCGGCCGATCACCGAGTACTCCGGGTCCATCCCGTTGGAGAAGAAGAAGGACAGGT
>CAZMDO010000873.1:0-1040 GCA_964564445.1 uncultured Ruaniaceae bacterium
TCACCCAGGTGTGGGACTCCTGGCCGGCTACGCAGGCGGATCTGGCAGCCCTCGTGGCCACCCGGCGACATCTGCGCTCCCCACGACGGGCAAACTGACGGGCATACCGCACAAGCTCGCCCATACGCCGAGCTTGTGCCGTATAACCGTCGATTCCGCGGCTACTTCTTGGCGGCGGACTTCCTGGCCGGCTTCCTGGGTTTCTTCGGCCCCTTGGCCCGCTTCTCCGCGATCAGCTCGTACGCCCGCTCGGCGGTGAGGGTCTCCACCGGGTCGGCCTGGCGCAGGGTGGCGTTCGTGGTGCCGTCGGTCACGTACGGGCCGAACCGGCCGTCCTTGACCACCACCTTCTTCCCCGACACCGGGTCCTCACCGAACTCCTTGAGCGCCTTGGCGCTGCTCGCCCCGCGGCCGCGCTTGGGCTGGGCGTAGATCTCCAGCGCCTCGGGAAGGGTGATGTCGAAGAGCTGCTCCTCCTCGGTCAGCGACCGGGAGTCGGTGCCCTTCTTCAGGTACGGCCCGTAGCGGCCGTTCTGGGCGGTGATCTCCTCCCCGGACTCCGGGTCGGTGCCCACCACCCGCGGCAGGGACAGCAGCCGCAGCGCGGTCGGCAGGTCCACGGTGGCCAGGTCCATGCTCTTGAACAACGAGGCGGTGCGTGGCTTGGCCTTGGCGGGCTTCTTCTTGCCCTTGGCGGACGCCTCCGCAGCACTGTCAACCTCCGGCAGCACCTCGGTCACGTACGGGCCGAACCGGCCGTTCTTGGCGATGATGGTGTGCCCGGTGTCCGGGTCGGTGCCGAGCTCGCGACCGTCCTCAGCGCTGGCCGCGAACAGCTCCTCGGCGCGGGCCAGGGTGAGCTCGTCCGGGGCGATGTCGTCCGGGACGGAGGCGCGGCGGGCCTGCCCGCCCTCCTCGGCCGGCGGACCCTCCAGGTACGGTCCGTACCGGCCCACCCGCAACGTGATGCCCTCGCCGATGTCGATGGAGTTGATCTGCCGGGCGTCGATCTCGCCCAGGTCCTCCACCAGCGCCTGCAG
>CAZMDO010000874.1:0-1038 GCA_964564445.1 uncultured Ruaniaceae bacterium
GAAGCCGCCGGTCGGGTAGACCGCGGTGACCACACCGGTGGTGGTGACGAGCTGGTCCGGGTCGACCGTGGTCGCCTCACCCTCGCCCTGGATGTCGGCGATGGTCAGCTCGACCGGCTCGTCCCCGTCACCGCCGCCGTCGTCACCGCCGTCGTCACCGCCGTCGTCCTCGGCGGTGTTCAGCACGCCGAAGCTGCTCTCCGCCGGTCCGGTCCAGACGCCGTCGATCCGCTGCAGCGACTGCCCCACCGGCGTGGAGCTGCCCTCCGCGACACCGATGTCGGTGCTGGTCAGCCCGACCCCCGGGCCGTCGGCGCCGGTGAGCACGCCCTCGTAGGAGAGGAACTCGACGACCGCGTCGCCGGCGTCCACCAGGGCGATGGCGTCCGGCGCGCCGTTCTGGATGCCGTTGGCCGGGTAGTCGACCACGACCACACCGGCATCCGGGACCGGGCTGGGCAGCGGGTCGGAGTCGTAGGTGGCGCTGTTGCTGCCGTTGTACAGGACCAGGGTCCACCCGGTCAGGTCGGTGCCGGCGGGCGCCTGCACCTCGATGGCCTCACCGGTGTCGGTGCCGTCGTTGTCGTAGTGGATCTCGCTGATGAAGACCTCACCGTCGGCCACCAGCAGCGGCTGGGCGTCGGTGCCCTCGCTGGACTGGTCAGCCTCTCCGGTGCTCGGTGCCGGCTCGGCCGGCGGTGCTGACTCCTGCGTCTGCTCCTGCAGGGCCGGGTCCTGCGCTGTGCCATCGTCGGCGAACGCGGGCGTGGCGATTCCTACGCCCATGAGTGCTGCCGCGGCCACCGCGGCCAGGGACCGGGCGCCGTGGCGCGTACGTCCCCGTGGTACCTGAGTCATGACTGAGACCTTTCTCACATGTTGGACATCGGCCTACGCTAGTCGCCCCTGACCTCTTCGTGGGGTGGATTTGCCGAACTCGCGATGAATTCGTGTTGCCGGTCAAGTAGTGGGGTGGCCGGTTGCCTCCGTAGACTGCGTGTTGCCGAACACCCGGTAGCACGGTTGGGTAAGGGCATC
>CAZMDO010000875.1:0-1037 GCA_964564445.1 uncultured Ruaniaceae bacterium
CCCTCGAACTCCGGCTCGCGGATCTCGTCGGCCCACAGCAGCGTCTGCAGCAGCAGCGCGTCCCCGCGCACCCGCAGCGCGGCCAGGCGCGTCTTCTGCCGGAGGGTGAAGGAGACGATCGCGGTGCGGTCGGTCTCCTGCAGCGTGCGGCGCAGCAGCACGTACGGCTTGGACGAGGAGGAGATGGGCGCCAGGTAGTAGGCGGAGTCGAACATGATCGGGTCCACCTGGTCGTTCGGCACGAACTCCAGGACGTCGATCTCCTTGCTCCGCTCGGCCGGCAAGGTGGCCAGGTCGTCCTCGGTGAGCACCACGGAGGCGTCCCCGTCGGTGAACGCCTTGTCGATGTGCTCGTACGGCACCACCTCGCCGCACTTCTCGCACCGGCGCTGGTAGCGGATCCGGCCGCCGTCGGCGTCGTGCACCTGGTGCAGGCGCACGTCGTGGCTCTCCGTGGCGCTGTACACCGAGACGGGCACGTTCACCAGCCCGAAGGTCACCGCACCCTTCCAGATCGCCCGCATCGCCGCTCCTCTCCGCCCGCCGCGGCGCAGCATCGTGCCCACGGTGGGACTCGCCGTGATCTCCTAGTGAACACGTGATGCGCGGCGAACGCCAGCAGGAAAGGATGGGACGATGGCCCGCAGCCCCACCGTGACCGAGCTCGACGGTCGGCGGCTGCAGCTGACCAGCCTGGACAAGGTGCTCTACCCGGCCAGCGGCACCACCAAGGCCGAGGTGATCGACTACTACCTGCAGGTGGCCGCAGCGATGCTGCCGCACTGCGCCGGGCGCCCGGTCACCCGCAAGCGCTGGGTGGACGGGGTGGGCACGGCCGAGGAACCCGGAGAGGCGTTCTTCACCAAAAACCTGGACTCGGGCACCCCGGACTGGGTGGTGCGTGCCGACCTGCAGCACTCCGACCACCGGAGCACCTACCCGCTGGTCAACGACCGGGCGTCGCTGGCGTGGATGGCGCAGATGGCGGCGCTGGAGCTGCACGTGCCGCAGTGGCGGTTCGACTCCGCCGGGCTGGT
>CAZMDO010000876.1:0-1034 GCA_964564445.1 uncultured Ruaniaceae bacterium
CCGATGCGCTCCTTCTTGCCCTTGGTCGCGTTCAGCACCTGGGTGCCGGGGGTGGCGGTGCCGGAGTAGACCCGGATGAAGGTGAGCGTGCCGAAGAACGGGTGGGTGGCGATCTTGAACGCCAGCGCCGAGAACGGGTCGTCCTCGCCAGCCTTGCGGGTGAGCTCGACCTCCTCGTCCTTCGGGTCGTGGCCGATCATCGCCGGCACGTCCATCGGCGAGGGCAGGTAGTCGATCACCGCGTCCAGCATCGGCTGCACGCCGCGGTTCTTGAACGCAGAGCCGCAGAACACCGGGTAGGCCTGGGAGGTGATGGTCAGCTCCCGCACACCGGCGCGGATCTCGTCCTCGGTGAGCTCTTCGCCCTCGAGGTACTTCTCCATCAGCTCCTCGGTGGCCTCGGCGACCTGCTCGATGAGCTTGGCGCGGTACTCCTCGGCCTTCGCCTGCAGCTCGGCCGGGATCTCCCGGGTCTCGTACTCGGCGCCCATGGTCACGTCACCCTTGGCGTCGCCGGGCCAGACCATCGCCTTCATCGTGATCAGGTCGACCATGCCGACGAAGTCGGACTCGGCGCCGATCGGCAGCTGCATCACCAGCGGGGTCGCACCCAGGCGGGAGATGATGGTGTCCACGGTGTGGTAGAAGTCCGCACCGAGCTTGTCCATCTTGTTCACGAAGCAGATGCGCGGCACGTCGTACTTGTCCGCCTGGCGCCAGACCGTCTCCGACTGGGGCTCCACGCCCTCCTTGCCGTCGAAGACCGCGACCGCACCGTCGAGCACGCGCAGGGAGCGCTCCACCTCGACGGTGAAGTCCACGTGCCCGGGGGTGTCGATGATGTTGATCTGGTTGTTGTCCCAGAAGCAGGTCACCGCGGCGGAGGTGATGGTGATGCCGCGCTCCTTCTCCTGCTCCATCCAGTCGGTGGTCGAGGCACCGTCGTGGGTCTCACCGAGCTTGTAGTTCACCCCGGTGTAGAACAGGATCCGCTCGGTCGTGGTGGTCTTGCCGGCGTCGATGTGCGCCATGAT
>CAZMDO010000877.1:0-1034 GCA_964564445.1 uncultured Ruaniaceae bacterium
GCTGCCGGGTGTACGCCAGTGCTTGTTCTCCGTTCAATGTGTGCGTGCCGGCGGAAATGGTCTGTCCGTCTACGTGCAGGGGTTGGGTGAGGGTGATCTCCACGCCGCCGAGCTCGTCAGTGATGTCCTGGAAGGAATCGAAGTCGGTCACGACCATGTGATCCAGACGGATGCCGGTGAGATCCTCCACCGTCTTGATCATCAGCGTGGGTCCACCGAAGGAGAAAGCGGCGTTGATCTTGTTATTCCCGTAGCCGGGGATGGGCACCCAGGAGTCGCGCGGGATCGACATCACAGTCACGGACTGCCGGTCCCCGCTGATCGAGGCAATCATGATCGCGTCGGTGCGTTGGGCGCCAGCCTGCCACTGCGAGGGGTCGCCCGCCGAGATACGGCTGTCCGAGCCCAGCATCAGGATGTTCACTGGGTCCGCCGTCTCCGGTTCGCCGTCGCTCTCGCTGTCATCGTCGGTCGGTTCCGGCAGCGTGGGGCGATCGGTACCCAGGTCAGCGAACGGATCTCCGAACCGCTCCATGGCGCTGTCGAGCCGGTGCTGCACGATGAGCACTCCTGCCACACCCGCGACCACGAGCGCTCCGATGAGACAGAGCGAGATCACCAGGGCGAGCTTGGCCCGGGAACGAGGCGTGGTTCGGCTCATGCTCGGTCGTCGCTCATCACGACGTCAGCGATAGCGGTGACCGCCTGACGGATCGCCGCGAATGATTCACGGTAGATCTCCGGATCGCGTCGATAGGGGTCGACTACGTCGTCGTCCTCCGGTGAGGCAGGAACGATCTGTCCGCGCAGCACTGCGGCCTGGGGTGCGGCGGCCATGAGTCGCTCCGCAGCAGTGCCGCCCTCAGGCAGCTGGGCCGGATCGACGAGCTGCAGGGCGCGTGCAAACTGAGTCAGGGTAAAGGTGCGCCGGACTGCGGCAGGCCACAGATCGACGATCGCTGCTCGGTGCTCCCGAGAAAGCGTGAGAACGAGGTCGGCCTGGCGCACCGTGGACTCGGAAACCTGTTGGGCGT
>CAZMDO010000878.1:0-1033 GCA_964564445.1 uncultured Ruaniaceae bacterium
TGGTGCTGGTGGTGGTGAGGTGGCCGGTGGTCAGGGCGTGGTGGGCGATGCCGGCGAGGGCATCGAAGCGGAGCTGGTCGATGGTGCGGGTCTCGCCGGTGGTCTTGGCGGCGCGGGCGGCGCCCTGCAGGGCCACGTCGAGGGCGAGGACGTCGGCGGCGGGGCCTTCGATGCGCATGGAGGCCACGTCGTCGCCGTGGGCGCGGGGGCGGGAGACGCGGCGTTGGTGGGTGCGGTGGCGGGCGCGTTGGGCGGCGGCGTCGGCGTCGACGGCGATGAGGGTCCTGGCTACATCGCTGCGTAGCTGGGCCACGGTGCGCCGGGGTGCACGGGGTAGGACCTGTTCCTCCACGGTGGCGGCGACCTCGGGCGGGACGTGCTCGAGGCCGTCGATGATCGCCCGGGCTCGGGCCGGGTCGATGGTTCCGGCGGCCAGGGCGTGGCCGGTGGCCTCCAGTACGCCCTCCAGGGCGCGGCCGCGGCGGATGAGGTCGGTGCCGGCGCGGTGGGTGATGCGTAGGCGTACGGTGAGCTCGTCGGCGGCGACCTCGTGCTGGGTGGCCTGGGTGTGGGCCAGGGCGGCGGGGTTCATCGCCAGCCGGTGGGACAGGGTCGCGGCGGTGCGGAGCTTGATGGCGTGGGCGGCTGCTTCGAGGCGTTCGGCTGCGGCGGCGGCCTCGACCAGGGTCTCATCGTCGGCCTGGTCGAGGTCCATCCGCGTCAGCAGGGCATACAGCTGGGGGTCGAGGCTGGCGCGGGCGAGCTGCTGGTCCACCGGCATGGCGCACTGGCCGGCGATCAGCTCGGCCAGGGCGCGTTCCCCGGCCGTGGCAGCCAGACTCCCCAGGTCGATCAGCGGTACCGGGTCGCTCACCGGCGCGGACAGGTTCAGCAGCGGCCGTGCCTGGGTGCCCAGCTCGATGACCTCCCCAAGGGTGGTGTCGTGCTCACCCCGGGGAGCGCCGCCGTCGAACCTTTGTGCCATAGGAAGAACACTAGACCCGACCACCGACACTCACCCAGAAACAACGAG
>CAZMDO010000879.1:0-1033 GCA_964564445.1 uncultured Ruaniaceae bacterium
GCGCCGACCTCACACGCAGTCCGGGCGCGACAGCGACCACCAGCCCACGGCATGCGCCGGCACAGGTCCCGAGTTATAGTCCCATCGACCCTAACCGACGTGTCTAGTATGTGTCTCACTCACCTTTACTCGTGCCGGTAGCGCGACCCCGATCCCGAAGGAGCAGCACCATGCAGCTCGCGGTCTCCACGGTGATCTTCGCGCTGCGCGAGGACGAGCAGTCCGCACGCCGGCGCGGGCCGGAGCTGTGGCTCCCGCTGGTGGTCCGCGTGCGCGAGCCCTACGACGGTTACTGGGCACTCCCAGGCGGACCGCTCCGTGCGGACGAGGGCCTGGCGGACGCGGCAGCGCGCACTCTGGCGGAGACCACCGGGCTGCGGCCTGCCTACCTGGAGCAGCTCTACGCCTTCGGGGAACCCGAGCGTGGCGGCGCCGCTGCCGGCTCCGGCGCCGAACGGGTCGTGTCCATCGTCTACTGGGCGCTGGTCGGCAGCGAGGAGGCGGCCCGCGCCCGCGTCGGGCAGAACGTGCGCTGGCTGGCCGCCGAACGCCTCCCCCAGCTGGCCTTCGACCACAACCTGATCGTGGACTACGCCCTCTGGCGGCTGCGCACCAAGATGACCTACGCCCGGATCGCGCACGCCTTCCTCGGCGAGACGTTCACCCTCCGCGAGCTGCGCGAGGTGCACGAGATCGTGCTGCAGCGCGAGCTGGACCCGGCGAACTTCCGCCGCCAGGTGGAGGCGGACGCCGCCGTGGTACCCACCGAGGAGTTCCGCACCGGCGGGCGACACCGTCCGGCCCGGCTGTACCGCTACAACAGCGCGATCGAACCGGTGGACCTCGGGCCGCTCACCCCGCGGCCCGCAGCGTCCGCCCGCCCCACCGTCGCAGCCGCTGCCAGCGGCACAGGCACCGCCAGCACTGCACGCGCACGTTCGGGCGCCGCACCCGGCGCACCCGGCACGCCCGCACCATCCCCCTCCCCCGACACAAGGAGCAGGCCATGACCTCCACGGCCTCCGTCGACACC
>CAZMDO010000880.1:0-1031 GCA_964564445.1 uncultured Ruaniaceae bacterium
CGGCCGTCTACGAGCACTACCAGCGCACCTACACCCCCGCCGAGCTGGTGGTCACCGCCGCCGGCGGGGTGGACCACGACGCACTCTGCGAGCAGGTGCTGGCCGGGGTGCGCCGCGGCGGCTGGACCCTGGACGAGGGCGCCCACCCGGCGTCCCGGCGCGCCAACGGCGAACCGTTCACCGCGGCGGTGGCCGCCGGGCCGGGGATGCCTACCACCGGCAGCGCGCAGACCGTGCGCCGCAGCACCGAGCAGGCGAACATCCTGCTCGGCGGCTTCGGTCTGGCCGGCAACGACGACCGCCGGTTCGCCCTCACCGTGCTGAACGCGGTGCTCGGTGGCTCGATGAGCTCCCGGCTCTTCCAAGAGGTGCGGGAGAAGCGCGGCCTGGCCTACGCCGTCTACTCCTTCGGCTCCGCGTTCGCCGATGCGGGCATGTTCGGCCTGTATGCCGGCTGCGCCCCGGGCAAGGTCACCCAGGTGGTCCAGCTGCTCGAGGAGCAGTGGCAGCTGCTGGCCACCGAACCGATGGACGCCGAGGAGCTCTCCCGCGGCATCGGGCAGATGTGCGGGGCGCTCGTGCTCGGGCTGGAAGACACTAGCTCGAGGATGTCCCGGCTCGGCCGCAGCGAGATCACCACCGGTGAGTTCCTCACCGTGGAGGAGAGCCTGGAGCGGCTGCGCGCGGTCACCGCCGAGGACGTGCGCTCCCTGGCTGCCGACCTGTACGCCCAGCCGCGGCACCTGACCGTGGTCGGCCCGTTCGACGAGGACATCGCGGCCGCCGCCCTGCCCACCCGCTGAGCACCGCGCCACCCGGGCGGCTGCCGCCGTTACCCTGGCCGGTATGAGCGAAGCAGCAGCAGCCAGCAGCATCCGCGTCGCCGTGCTCGGCGCCGCCGGCCGGATGGGGTCGACCGTGTGCCAGGCGGTCGCCGGCGCCGACGGGATGGAGCTGGTCGCCCGCCTCGACCTCGGTGACGACGTCGCGGCGCTGGCGGGCGTGGCGGACGTCGCCGTGGACTTCACCGT
>CAZMDO010000881.1:0-1029 GCA_964564445.1 uncultured Ruaniaceae bacterium
GACTCCCACGAGCTGTGGACCCGTCGCAACGTGCTCCGCCGCCGCTGGCTGGCCCCGCACGTGGAAGCCCTCATCGAGCGCATCGGGGTGCGGCGGGCGCACGGGGTGATCACCGTCTCGGACTCGATCGCCACCTGGCTGCAGCGGCGCTACCGGCTCCGCCGAGACGTGGTGGTGGTCCGCAACATCCCGCACCGGCAGGGACCGGTACCCACCCCCGCCCAGGGCCGGCTGCGCGCGCTCGCCGGCCTCACCCCCGCCCAGCAGGTGATCGCCTACTGCGGCGGCCTCGCTCCCGGCCGCGGCCTGGAGGAGACCATCGACGCCCTCGCCCCGCTGCCGGCGCGGATGCACCTGGTGCTGCTCGGCTGGGGCAGCGCCGGCTACGTGGCCTCCCTGCAGCAGCGGGCCCAGCAGCGCCAGGTCGCCGACCGGGTGCACATCATCCCCCCGGTACCCAGCGCCGAGGTGCCCACCACGCTCGCCGACGCGGACGCAGCCGTGGTTCTCGTCCGCCCGGTGTGCCTGTCCTACCGGTACGCGCTGCCGAACAAGCTGTTCGAGTCCATCCACGCGGGCCTGCCGATCGTGGCCGGCGACCTGCCGGACATCGCCGCCGTGGTCCGCGGCACCGGGGTGGGGGAGGTCTTCGACGTCGAGGACCCCGCTGCGCTGGCCGCGGCCGTCCGCAGCGTCATCGACGGTGCGGCCGGCTACCGCACCGCCGCCCGCCGCGCCGCCGAGGAGCTGGACTGGCGCCGCGAGGCGGACCGACTGGTCCGCCTGCACCGCAGCGCCGTGCGAGGATCCCCGGTATGACCGAGACGCCAGGTACCCGGCCGAGCCTGCTCATCCTGTCCTACTCCCACCTGTACCGGGACGCCCGGATCCTGCGCCAGATCGCGACCTTCTCCAGCGTCTACGACATCACCACGATGGGCTACGGGCCACGCCCGGAGGGGGTGCAGGCGCACGTGGAGATCCCCGGCGACATCATCTACTGGAAGGTGAACCGGCCGCTGGTGATGG
>CAZMDO010000882.1:0-1027 GCA_964564445.1 uncultured Ruaniaceae bacterium
CTACGACCGTGCGTACGTACACCCCCAAGCCCGGCGATACCGAGCGCACCTGGTACGTCATCGACGCTACCGACGTCGTCCTGGGCCGGCTGGCGACCCACGCCGCCACGCTGCTCCGGGGCAAGCACAAGCCCACCTTCGCCCCCCACGTCGACGGTGGTGACTTCGTCATCATCATCAACGCGGAGAAGGTCGCCCTCACCGGTGCCAAGCGGGAGAAGAAGATCGCCTACCGCCACTCCGGCTACCCCGGCGGCCTGAAGGCCACCAGCTACGCCGAGCTCCTGGAGAAGAACCCGGAGCGTGCCGTGGAGAAGGCGATCCGGGGCATGATCCCGAAGAACCGCCTGGGCAGCGCCCAGATGAGCAAGCTGAAGGTCTACCGCGGTGCCGAGCACCCGCACAGCGCGCAGAAGCCGCAGACCTTCGAGATCACCCAGGTCGCGCAGTAACGCGGCAGACCTAAGCGAACTGACGCGAAACTGAACTGAGGAGAACCGTGTCCGAGACCACAGCCGAGATCGAGGAGCTCGAGGGCGACGCCCCGAGCACCTACACCTCCGAGAGCGAGGCGCCGACCGGTGGAGGCAGCTCGCTGACCGCCCCCGGCCAGGCACTGGGCCGCCGCAAGGAGGCCGTCGCACGCGTGCGGCTCCTGCCCGGCACCGGCACCTGGAAGGTGAACGGCCGCACCCTGGAGGACTACTTCCCGAACAAGCTGCACCAGCAGCTGGTGCACGCCCCGTTCACCCTGCTCGACCTGGAAGGCCGCTTCGACGTCATCGCCCGCATCAACGGCGGCGGCGTCTCCGGTCAGGCGGGTGCGCTGCGTCTGGCGATCGCCCGTGCGCTCAACCAGATCGACGCCGAGTCCAACCGGGCCGCGCTGAAGAAGGCCGGGTACCTCACCCGGGACGCCCGCGCGACCGAGCGCAAGAAGGCCGGTCTGAAGAAGGCCCGCAAGGCGCCGCAGTACTCCAAGCGCTGATCCGCGCACTATCATCGGCCCCGTTCGGACGTTGTCCGG
>CAZMDO010000883.1:0-1026 GCA_964564445.1 uncultured Ruaniaceae bacterium
GGGGTGGCCGGCGGGCGCGATCGGGCGAACGGCAGGGGTGGCCGGCGGGGCGACCGCGGGTGGCAGGAGCGACGCGCGACCGGCGGGACGGCAGGCGGGACGACCGGCGGGACGACCGGCGGGGTCGGCGGGACCGAGCCGGCAACCACGGGAGTCCGCCGGGGCGACGCGCGACCGGCGGGGTGGCAGGCGCGGCGGGGTGGCCGGCGGGTAAGGCCGGTCAGGCGGTCAGGTCACCACACTCGCCCGGCGGGCACGGCCGGTCAGGCGGGCAAGGCCGGTCAGGCCGGCCGGACGACTCCGGTCCAGTGCTGCGGCTGGAGCTCGGGCACCGTCTCGGGGTCCGCACCGGCGCACTCGTGCGCCCAGGTGATCGCCGCACCGAGCAGCTCCCGAAGGCGCTCGTCCGGGTCGGGCACGCAGGCCTCGGCGATCCCACGCGCCGCGATCTCGGTCATCGCCCCGGTCGCCGAACGGTCGCCGCCGATCAGACCCATCCGGTCGACGAACTCCCGCGCCCAGCGCTCGATCCCGTAGTACTGGCTGAGCATCGAACGCGCCCGGCTCTTCCACACCTGGTTGGCGGCACTGGTGTAGTCGCCCACCTCTCCGAGGATGCGCAGCATGCCCACGGCGATGCCGCGCTGCCGTTCCTGTGCGGCGATCGGCAGGGCGTGGATCGCAGCAATCAGGGCGATCTCGTCGTCGAAGCCCGGTCCCAGGCCGCGCAGGCCGATCACCGAGGGGATCATCGGGGAGAGCCTCGGGCGTGCGCCGTCGGTACTCAGGTCGTTCACCAGCCGGGCCAGGTGGGCGAGGGACTCGTCCGTACAGGCCGGGCTGTCCGTCCAGGGTTCGCCGGCCAGGTACGAGGCCAGCTCCATGAAGCACGCGCCGCGTCGGGGACTCCGGTGCCGTCCGCGGGCGAGCATCGGCATCATCATCGGTGCTGTGGCAGTCATTGGTCGACACCTCCGCAGGGGTATCAACCCATTATCCGCCCGTTCCGCTGCGGGCGCCAGGGGA
>CAZMDO010000884.1:0-1023 GCA_964564445.1 uncultured Ruaniaceae bacterium
TGACCGCCGCCGACCTGGTGCACGTGAACGCGCACGCCACCTCCACCCCCGCCGGTGACGGCGTGGAGGCGGCCGCGATCCGCCGTTCCCTGGGCGCCGACGCCGACCATGTGGCGGTCTCGGCGACCAAGTCGATGACCGGTCACCTGCTCGGTGGTGCCGGGGCGCTGGAGTCGCTGCTGACCGTGCTCGCCGTGCACCACCGCACCGCTCCCCCGACGATCAACGTGACCGACCCCGAGCCGGGTCTGGAGATCGACCTGGTCCGGGACGTCCCGCGGGAGCTGCCCAGCGGTCAGATCGCCGCGGTGAACAACGCCTTCGGCTTCGGCGGGCACAACGTGGCCCTGGTGGTGGCCAGCGCCTGACCAGGCGCACCAGGTCCGCCAGCCCGGACAGAACTCAGCGGCGCGGCCCCTCCTGCCGCGCCGCTGAGTAGTCTGCGACCGTCCTGTTCGTCGGGGCCGGTCAGCCCACCCGGTGCAACCAGCGCACGGGCGCACCGGCGCCGGCGTACCGGAACGGTTCCAGCTCGTCGTCCCAGGCCTGGCCGAGGGCGAGCTCGAGCTCGTGGCGCATCCTGGCCGGCTCGCCGGCGTGCTCCATCGCCGCGCGGACCCGGTCCTCGGGCACCACCACGTTGCCGTGGGTGTCGATCTGGGCGTGGAAGATGCCCAGCTCGGGGGTGTGGCTCCAGCGGCCGCCGTCGACGCCGCGGCTGGCTTCCTCGGTCACCTCGTAGCGGAGGTGGTTCCAGCCGCGGAGCGCCGACGCCAGCCGTGCCCCGGTACCGGGCACCCCGGTCCAGGACAGCTCGGCCCGGAACATCTCGGGCGCGGCGGGCTGCGGGGTCCACTCGAACGCCACCCGGGCGTTCAGCACGGACCCGGTGGCCCACTCCACGTGCGGGCACAACGCGCGAGGCGATGAGTGCACGAAAACAACACCGCGGGTGCTCTGACCTGACATGCTGTTCCCTTCTGTGACCGGTCGAGATGCGTCTTCCCCAACGATCTCGCGCGT
>CAZMDO010000885.1:0-1023 GCA_964564445.1 uncultured Ruaniaceae bacterium
CTGTCAGCAAACGCCCGCGGCGCCGGGGCGGGCAAGTGGTTGCCGCTTGTTGCAGCCTCGGGGACTGGGGTGCGGCGGGCGCCGGGACGGGGGTGCGGCGGGCGCCGGGCTGGGCGCTGCGCGGCGCGGATAGTCTGGCTGGTATGCCTGAGCCGGACCCGGCACACCCCGATGCCACCCCCGCGGTGACCATCTATGACGTCGCCCGTGAGGCCGGTGTGGCCCCCTCCACCGTGTCCCGCGCGTTCTCCCGGCCCGGGCGGGTGAACGCCGAGACGGGGGAGCGGATCCGGCAGATCGCTGAGCGGCTCGGCTACCGGGCCAAGCCCCAGGCGCGGGCCGCCTCACCCAGGCGCACCTCGATGCTCGCTGTGGTGCTGGCCGACCTGGCGAACCCGGTGTTCTACGAGCTGGTCCGCGGCGCCGGGTCGGCGTGCGAGGACGCCGGGTACACCATGCTGCTGGCGGAGACCGCGGAGTCGGCGGTGCGGGAGCGGGCCACGCTGGAGCGGGCGCTGGAGTCGGTGGACGGGCTGGTGCTCACCGCCTCCCGGATCTCCGACTCGGCCATCCGGCAGGTGGCCAAGGTCAGACCGGTGGTGGTGGTCAACCGGGTGGTGCCCGGGGTGCCGTCGGTGGTGATCGACGTGGAGCGCGGCACGTTCAAGAGCGTGCAGCACCTGGTGGAGCTCGGGCACGAGACCGTGACCTACCTCTCCGGGCCGGAGGCTTCCTGGGCGGACGGGATGCGCTGGCGCGGGCTGCGCCGGGCCGCCGAGGAGCTCGGCGTGCGGATCCGGCGCACCGGCCCGTTCGCGCCCACCGTGAACGGCGGGGTGGAGGCGGCCGCCACCTGGGCGCAGCACCGCAGCAGCGCCGTGGTGGCCTACAACGACCTGGTCGCCATCGGCTTCATCCGCGGGGCGGGACGGCTCGGGGTGGAGGTGCCGGCGGAGGTGTCGGTGGTCGGTTTCGACAACAGCGCGATGGCCGAGCTGGTCAGCCCGGAGCTGACCACCGTGG
>CAZMDO010000886.1:0-1021 GCA_964564445.1 uncultured Ruaniaceae bacterium
GACCACGAGATGCCTCGCAGTTTGAAGAAGGGCCCCTTCGTCGACGACCACCTGCAGAAGAAGGTGGACGCCCAGAACGAGAAGGGCACCAAGAACGTCATCAAGACCTGGTCCCGGCGTTCGGTCATCACCCCGGACTTCCTGGGCCACACCTTCGCGGTGCACGACGGTCGCAAGCACGTCCCGGTGTTCGTCACCGAGTCGATGGTCGGCCACAAGCTCGGGGAGTTCGCCCCGACGCGCACGTTCCGTGGGCACGAGAAGGACGACCGCAAGGCGCGTCGTCGCTGACAGACCCAGCGAACCACCCGAACTCATAAGAAGGCAGGACATCGATGGAAGCCAAGGCGCAGGCGCGGTTCGCACGCGTCACGCCCCAGAAGGCCCGGCGGGTCGTGGACATGGTCCGCGGCAAGCAGGCCGAGGAGGCTGTGACCGTGCTCCGGTACGCCCCGCAGGCGGCGGCGGAGACCGTCCGCAAGGTAGTCGAGAGCGCGGTGGCCAACGCTCGTGTGAAGGCGGAGCAGGCCTCAGTAGCTTTCAACCCCGGCGATCTGGTGATCGCCGAGGCGTTCGTTGACGAGGGTCCGACCCTGAAGCGGTTCCGCCCCCGGGCGCAGGGCCGCGCGAACCGGATCCTCAAGCGCACCAGCCACATCACCGTGATCGTGGCCGAGCGTGAGACCAAGGGAGGGGCTCGCTGATGGGCCAGAAGGTCAACCCCACAGGGTTCCGGCTCGGTATCACGACCGACCACCGGTCCCGCTGGTTCGCTGACTCCACCAAGGAGGGCCAGCGCTACCGCGACTACGTCCGCGAGGACGTGCAGATCCGCAAGCTGATGGCCACCGGCCTGGAGCGTGCCGGGATCGCCAAGGTGGAGATCGAGCGCACCCGCGACCGGGTCCGCGTCGACCTGCACACCGCGCGTCCGGGCATCGTCATCGGCCGCCGCGGCGCCGAGGCCGACCGTCTGCGCGGTGAGCTGGAGAAGCTCACCGGCAAGCAGGTGCAGCTGAAC
>CAZMDO010000887.1:0-1020 GCA_964564445.1 uncultured Ruaniaceae bacterium
TCGGGTTCATCGGCTCCGACGACGGCGGCGAAGTCTTCCTGCACGCCTCGGCGCTGCCGGCCGGCGCCCCCGCCCCGCGCCCGGGCACCCGGGTGGAGTTCGGTGTGGCCGACGGCCGCCGCGGCCCGCAGGCCCTCTCCGTGACCATCCTCGACCCCGCGCACTCGGTGACCCGCAACCAGCGGCGCTCCGCCGAGGACATGGGCCCGATCGTGGAGGACCTGATCCGCCTGCTCGACCGCGCCGGCAACCGGCTGCGCTCCGGGCGCTACCCCGACCGGGCCGAGTCCGCGAAGCTGGCGAAGATGCTGCGCGTCGTGGCCGACGAGTTCGACGTATGAGCCCCGCAGCAACCACTCGCCCGGTGCGCAAGCCCTCCGCGGACGCGGTGCTCGAGGGTGCCGTGGACCTGGCCCGCGCCGCGCTGGAGGGCGAGCCGGTGGGCGAGCACCTCGGCTTTACGCTCGAGGCCGAACGGCTCGGTACCCACTACTTCGCCTCCACCGCCCCGGGCTATCACGGGTGGCGCTGGTACGTGACCCTCTCGCGCATCCCGCGCTCGCGGAACGCCACCGTGTGCGAGTCCGGGCTGCTGCCCGGGGACGACTCCCTGCTCGCCCCGGCCTGGTTGCCGTGGGCCGAGCGGCTCGCCCCCGGGGACGTGGGCCCCACCGACCGGCTGCCCTATGTGGCCGGCGACGACCGGCTCGAGCCCGGCTGGGTGGCCGGCACCGGCGATGAGGAGACCGACCGGCTCGCGCTGCGCGAGCTCGGGCTCGGCCGCGACCGGGTGCTGAACCGCAAGGCCATCGACGACGCCGCCACCCGGTGGTACGAAGGCTCCCGTGGGCCGGACACGGCCGGGTCGCGCGCCGCCGGCGCCTCCTGCGCCAGCTGCGGGTTCGTGGTGCCGCTGGCCGGGTCGCTGGGCCAGCTGTTCGGGGTGTGCGCGAACGAGTGGTCGCCCGACGACGGCAAGGTGGTCTCCCTGGACCACGGCTGCGGGGCGCACTCGGAGAC
>CAZMDO010000888.1:0-1020 GCA_964564445.1 uncultured Ruaniaceae bacterium
GCGGCCGCGAGCAGTCCGGACGCCGTCCGGCGCTCGTGGTCGCCAGCGACCTCTACCTGGAGCAGGCGGACTCACTCGCCATCATCGTGCCGGCGACCACGACCGACCGTGGCTGGCCGAACCACATCCGTCTGCGCGGTCCCGGGCTCCGGCTGTCCCGACCGACGTTCGCGATGACCGAGCAGCCGCGCACGATCACCAGGGACCGGCTGGTCGGCACTCTCGGTACCGTCGACGCCACCACGATGCGGGAGGTCGATGGCTGGCTCCGGGACTTCCTCGCCCTGCCCTGACACGACCTCTCGTCCCGGTCCTGTCTCACCGGCTGAGCACGTCGGCCAGGTCGTAGGCCACAGCGCGGTCCACCTGGTCCAGGGTGCACGAGCGTGGGTCACGGTCCGGGCGCCAGCGCAGGAATGTGACCGCGTGCCGGAACCGCATCCCCTCCAGCTGGTCGAACGCCACCTCCACCACCCGTTCGGGGCGCAGCGGCACGTAGCTGACGTCCTTGCTGGCCGAGAACCGGGACCGCTCGGTCTCCGCGGCCTCCACGTTGCCCTCGGCGTCCCGGCGCACCAACGGCTCCAGCTCGGTGACCAGCTCCAGCCGGCGGGCGTTGGTGAAGGCCGCGATACCACCGACGTTCACCAGGTCACCGGCGTCGGTGTACATGCCCAGCAGCAGCGAGCCCACCCCCTGCCCGGACTTGTGCACCCGGTAGCCGACCAGCACCGCCTCGGCGGTCCGGTGGTGCTTGACCTTGATCATCGCCCGCTTGTTCGGCTCGTACCTGCCCTCCCGTGGCTTGGCCACCACCCCGTCCAGCCCGGCGCCCTCGAAGCGGGAGAACCACTGCTCGGCGAGCGCGGCATCGGTGGTGACGCGGGTCAGGTGGATCGGCGCCGCGGGGTCGATGCCGGCGAACAGGTCCTCCAGCGCCGCCCGGCGCAGATGCAGTGGCTGGTCGGTGTAGCCGGTCTCGCCGAGAGCGAGCAGGTCGAAGGCGACCAGCTCCGCCGG
>CAZMDO010000889.1:0-1017 GCA_964564445.1 uncultured Ruaniaceae bacterium
AGCGCGGTGACCAGGTGGGTGCGGCGGGTCTCCTCGAACTGCCGCACCATCAGCTCCCCCACCCGGGCGGAGGAGCGCCAGTGCACGTACCGGCGGTCGTCGCCGGGCACGTACTCGCGCAACGCGTGGAAGGAGAGGTCGGCGTTGGTCACCTCGCGGGAGACCTGCCCCTCCAGGTCGTGCAGGAACCCGGCCGAGGAGGAACCCAGCCGGATCGTGCGCGGGTGCACGTACAGGTCCTCCGGATCGGTCCACTGCACCGCCCGCCGGACCAGCCCGAACGGGTCGCCGCGCACCGAGCGCACCGGACCGACCAGGAGCACACCACGGCGTTCGGTCGGGATCGCGAACAGCTCGTCGTGCTCGTCGCCCGGGTCCAGACCGGGCAGGGAGAACTTCGCGGTCACCGGGCCGACCGGCAGCTCCAGCCGGGCCGGGAGCACGTGCGAGGTGCCGACGTTGCGCACGTCGATCCCGCCCATGGCGCGTTCACCGACCACCACGCGCCCTTCCCGCAGCCGCAGGTTCACCGCGTACGGGTGGCGGCCGATGGCGAAGAACAGGCAGCCCAGCAGCACGGCCAGCAGACCGGCACCGAGCACGACCAGCTCCACCCAGCCGCCACGGGCACCGACCAGCCAGGAGATCACCCCCAGAGCGAGCATGATCCACGCGGCCCGGGTGATCCAGCTGAGCACGGAGGTGGTGCGCCGGATGGGGTCGCGCAGGCCGGCCACGGCCCGGGTGAGGCCGTCGCCGATGTTGGGGCCGGTGTCGATGCGCCGGCGGGACTCGCTCGAGGTGCTCATGCTCCGGGCGTCTGCCCCCGCTGTGCGGGCGGCGCCACCTCGGAGACGATCCGGGACAGGACGGTGGCCGGGTCGGCGCCCTCGAACTCGGCCTCGGCATCGAGCACCATGCGGTGCGCGAGGACCGGTTCGGCGAGCTCCTTGACGTCGTCCGGGATCACGTAGTGCCGGCCGTTCGCGGCCGCCCAGGTCTTGGCGCAGCGCACCA
>CAZMDO010000890.1:0-1015 GCA_964564445.1 uncultured Ruaniaceae bacterium
GCCTGGGCGTAGTCGCCGACCTCCCCGCGCAGACCGTAGGTGTCGATCAGTGCCTGCAGCACGCCGTAGACGTAGGGGTGGAACACCAGCACGTCCACGCCGGCCGGGATCGCGCTCATCGCCGCCACCGGCACCTCGGCGTAGTTCACCGTAACCGGTACCCCGGGGCTCAGCGCGTGGAACTCGGCCAGGCCCCGCTCCAGCCGGTCGGTCAGCAGCGGCACCGCCGCGGCCCCGCGCGCCCCCAGGCCGGCGGTCAGGTGCCCGATCTGCACCTCGTTGTGCAGCTCGACGAACGCCACCCGGTCGGCCAGGCCGTGCTCGCCGAGGAAGTCCATCAGCGCTGCCAGCGAGCGGGCCAGCTCCACCGCCCGCTGCTCCGGGTCCACCGCATGCAGCGCCCGGTACCAGTCCTCGGTGGCCGCGAACGCCGGGCTCTGCTGGTACTCCCAGGAGGAGACGATCACGAACATCTCGTGCCGCCGGGCCGCGCGGAACAGCTCCAGCAGGTGCGCGCGGGCGTCGATCGTGGTGCTGGCCGTCACGTCGTACCAGCGCATCTGCTGCCCGATCTCGCCGCCGAGCGGACCGAGGGTGAGCGCGCTCGTGTCCAGCCCGGAGCCGAACAGCAGGTAGGGCATCGCGCAGATGCGGATCGTGTTGTACCCGCGCTCGCGGGCGGCGGCGAACGCGGCGTCCAGGTTGTCGAACGGTTCACCCGGCCCGGTGCGCACGTACCAGGAGAAGTCCCAGAGCGTGATCGTCAGCTTCTCCGGCAGGTGGGCGGGCAGGGGCACCGGGGTGTCGGTCATCGTTCCCTCTCCTGGTCGGTGCGGTCAGCGAGCTCGGCGAGCAGGTCGTGCGCCTCGGCATGGTCCGGCGCAGCCGCGAGCACCTCGGTCAGCTCTGTCCGGGCGGCGAGCAGGTCACCGGCGAGCACGTCCAGCTGTGCCCGCAGGAACGCCACCTGGACGTCCCGCACCTGGCGCAGATCGGGCGGGAAGAGCAGCAGCTG
>CAZMDO010000891.1:0-1013 GCA_964564445.1 uncultured Ruaniaceae bacterium
GGCCTGCTCCAGCAGGTAGTCCTCCACGGTCTGGCCGCCGCGAGCCTCACCCGTCTCACCGGTCTCACCAGTGTCGCTGGTGTCGCTGGTCTGGCCGGTGTCACGGGTGTCGCTGGTCTGGTCGGTGTCGCTGGTGGGTTCTCCTGGCTGCGGTTCGCCGCCCGCGGCGTTGTTGAAGGGTTCGGCCAGGGCGGCGATGCGGGTGGGAGAGGTCAGCGCGGTCGCGGCCAGAGCATCGACGTGGTCGGGTCCCACCTGCCCGGCCCGTAGTGCTGCACCGAAGCGGGGGATGGCATCACGCAGCTGGCGGGCCAGGCGCACCGTCCGATTGGCGTTGGCGTAGGAGATGGCGTGGGTGTGGGCGATGTGGGAGGCGAAGGTGCGTGGATGAGATGCAGATGCTGCCCACAGACCATCGGCCTCCTCAACACTCAGCCACTGGTACCGCTTACCGGCAAGACGTGAGCAGAGCCTGTGCACCCGGACACTCATCCGGCCCAGCTCGGGACCGGTGTGCTGGTCCCGCTCCTCCTGGATATCGCCGGTGGTGACCGCGTCAGTGAGAGCCTCCAGGGCTGCGATCTGGGTGGGCAGGTCGGCGGTGAGGAGGTCGCCCAGCGCAGTGTCGGTCGACAGCATGCTCTCGTCGATCGTGTCTGTCATCGCTGGTCACCTCCTTTCTGCTGGTCCTATCTCGTGCTCGTACATACATTCTATGCCTGGGTGCTGTTGTTGGCTATGGTTGACACGCGATTGTTATCTGAATGTGGATAATGCCGAGTTATCCACATATTCGCCACACCACGCTATTCAGCCCGCCGAAATGTCACACCCACGTGATACGCGACAGCGCGATGTCCGCACCGCAGGTGGTGTGCGTACCTGCTGGTCTCCAGGGGGCCGGGAGTGCCCGTGCGACAGGCGGTGTGCGTACCTGCTGGTCTCCAGGGGGCCGGGCGTGCCCGTGCGACAGGCGGTGTGCGTACCTGCTGGTCTCCAGGGGGCCGGGAGTG
>CAZMDO010000892.1:0-1013 GCA_964564445.1 uncultured Ruaniaceae bacterium
GTCTGGTACTCCTGGTGGGAGACGTTGATCGTGATGCCGCGCTGCTTCTCCTCCGGCGCATTGTCGATCGCGTCGTAGGCGGCCGCGGTGTTCACGTCCGGGTACTTGTCCGCCAGCACCTTGGAGATCGCCGCGGTCAGCGTCGTCTTACCGTGGTCGACGTGACCGATCGTGCCGATGTTGAGGTGCGGCTTGGTCCGCTCGAACTTGGCCTTCGCCACTGGTGTTCCTCCTGGAACTCGGGTAGTTGTGCGCAGCTGCTGCGGCGACTGGTGTCACCACGGGGGGCGTACGCGTCCTACGGGTCGGTTGTTGGTGATGATAGTGGTCGACCTGTGGGACTACTCGCCCCGGGTCTTCTTGATGATCTCCTCAGCAACGTTCCGAGGAACCTCGGCATAGTTGCTGAACTGCATCGAGTACACCGCGCGGCCCTGCGTCTTCGAACGCAGGTCACCGATGTAGCCGAACATCTCGGTCAACGGCACCAAGGCGCGAACCACCTTAACACCGCTGGCGTCCTCCATCGACTGGATCTGTCCACGCCGGGAGTTCAGGTCGCCGATGACTTCCCCCATGTACTCCTCGGGGGTGCGCACCTCGACGTCCATGACCGGCTCGAGCAGCACCGGGTCGGCGCGCTTGACGCCTTCCTTCAGAGCCATCGAACCAGCGATCTTGAAGGCCATCTCCGAGGAGTCGACGTCGTGGTAGGCGCCGTCCAGCAGGGTGGCCTTGATGCCCACGAGCGGGTAGCCGGCGAGCGCGCCGCCGGTCATCGCGTCCTGCACACCGGCATCCACGCTGGGGATGTACTCGCGCGGGATGCGGCCACCGGTGACCTTGTTCTCGAACTCGTACATCTCGCCGGCCGCGGAGTCCAGCGGTTCGAAGGTCATCTGCACCTTCGCGAACTGCCCGGAGCCACCGGTCTGCTTCTTGTGGGTGTAGTCGAGCTTCTCCACCGTGCGGCGGATGGTCTCGCGGTAGGCCACCTGCGGCTTGCCGACGTT
>CAZMDO010000893.1:0-1010 GCA_964564445.1 uncultured Ruaniaceae bacterium
GCTAAGGTGGCGGGCCCGGTGGTCGGGACCGGACGCGGACGAGTGTGCCAGATGCTCCCCGCAGAACGCGAAACCGCAGGGCTCCCGGGCCGCGCCCGGCGCGCTCCGCCGTCGCGCATGCCGCGGTGCTACTGCTCCAGCCCGGCCTGCACCGCCCGCTGCAGCGCGCCCGCCTCGCCCCAGGCACCCTGCAGCGTGGTGCCGTCCAGGCGGACCAGCGGGGTGGTCTGCTGATCGGTGTCGCGGCGCATCTGCTTGGTGGCGGCGTCGACCCAGCCGGAGAACATGGCATCGGTGAACGAGTCCACCGTGTGCTGGGCGAGGCCGACCTCCAGCCCGATGTTCGCCAGCTGCCGGTCGCCGAGCGTGCGCACCGTCTGGGCCTGGGCGTCCAGGACCGCGTTGACGAACGGTACGAACAGGTCCGGCTCGTAGTGCGCCACCACGATCGCGGCCTGCGCGGCCCGGCGGGAGGCTCCGCCCAGGCCTGGGTCGACCAGTGACACCGGGTGGTAGCTGACCGTGACCGCACCGGAGCTGCGCAGCTCGTCCAGGTCCGCACCGTTCGCGGCGAAGAACTGCGCGCTCTCCGGCGACATGAAGTCCAGGTACACCTCCAGCACCGGCAGGTCCGGGTCCGTCTGCCCGGCCACCCCCTCGGCGCCCACCTCGATCCCGCCGTGCCGGGTGGAGTGGTCCGGCACCGAGTCGAGGGGGTCGATGTAGGTGCGGTTGGCCGCCTGCACGAAGACGACGACGCTCACCGCCACCAGCACCACGACGATCGCCGCGATCACGGTCAGCGCGGTGCGACCGGTGTGGTGCGACCCCTCCCGCGCGGCCTTGGTGAGCCGTTCGGTGCGCTTGCGCTCCCGCTCGGCGCGGGCGCTGCCGGCGGCGGCCTTCGGGCGGCCGGCCGCCTTGGCGCCCTTGCCGCTCGGGTTCTTGGCGCTCGTGGTGCTGGTGGCGGTGCTACGTCGTGCCATCGTGCCCTTCCTCAGCCGGCCGCC
>CAZMDO010000894.1:0-1009 GCA_964564445.1 uncultured Ruaniaceae bacterium
CGCCGCGATCGACGCAGCTGCACCTCTTGAAGTGGCGCAGCAAAGGCAGCGGATCGCCGCGTTGATCGCGAGCATGGCCCACGTTCTAGCATCCAACTGCGTTCCGCATCGCCGCCCTTTGGCGCCCTTGGCAGGCGCCAACCGGAGGCATAGGGTCTCTGCAGCGCCGTGATGGCGACCTCTAACTCGGCGACCATGGGAGCAAGATCGTCGGCCGCCTTGGTGACCAACGTTTCGACGTCGACCTGAGTTGGCTCATTTGGTTAGTACGTGGGCCTCGGCGCGGATCGCGTTGAGGACGGCGTGCTGTTGGGCGGTGGCCGAGTCGCTCGGCGCTCAACCCGAGAACGCGCGCGAGCACCTCCTCGCCCGTCGGGTCGCCGTCGGTTGCGGGAGCGAGCATCTGGCGCGTCTGGGCATGCCCCGCTTCTGCCGCACGACTTGGTTGGGCTCTGCCCCTCCGCCATGTTTCTCACGTGAGCCCCAGGCAGGAAGGACGGTACACAACCCGTAGTGCCTCATGTCAAGATGCCCGCGAAATGAGGTCCGTGCCTCAGATGGGAAATGCCCGCGAATGTGGGTGGTGGTCAGCTGGCTTTGATGCGGATGCCGCGGTGGACGTCGGGCAGGGCTGAGGGGAAGCGAGCGAGGTAGAGCTGTTCGGTCTTGTCCTTGGCCAGCAGGATCAGTCGGTCTTGCAGGTCGCCGATCCGGCGGGCGAGCTCGGCGGGGTTGAGGCTGTCGCGGTGTGCGGTCAGCTCGGCTTCCTGCGTGGGTGAGAGGACGCCTGCGGCCAGCAGCCGGTCGAAGGCGTGCGTGGCGGGTCGTACAGGCGGGTGCGGCGCCCGTTGCGGTCGGTGCCGTACCCGATCGGCTTCTTCGTCGGAGTCAGGTAGTTCAGCCGGTCGTTGACCAGCGGCCACAGCCGGGCCAGCACGGCGCGCTCGGCGGGGGTGTCGTAGCGGTAGTAGAAGGCGTACTTGCGTACCAGGTGGTTGTTCTTCGACTC
>CAZMDO010000895.1:0-1009 GCA_964564445.1 uncultured Ruaniaceae bacterium
CCTCCGGCATCCGGTGCGCGGAGACCACGTCCACCTCGACCTCGAGGTCGAACTCGGCGAGCGCGTCCGCGGCGGCGGACATCACCGGCCAGTCCGAGTCCGAGCCCATCACCACACCGACCACAGCACTCATCCTGTTCCCTTCCGAGCTGAACCCTGGGGTGCCTCACTACGGCACAGCTCGTTGCTCGCCATACCTCCGTGGGGGCTCCTCAGGCTCACCTCAGGTCCCTTCCAGCAGCCGGGCAGCCTGTTGTGCCCGACGGCGTACCTCGGCCGGGTCCGTCCCGGTCACCGTGACATGTCCGAGCTTGCGCCCGGGCCGCACCCCTTTGCCGTACAGGTGCACCTTCGCGTCCGGGTAGGTGGCCATCAGCTCGGGGTAGGCGCTGGCCGGGTCCGCCAGCTCGGAGCCGAGCACGTTCACCATCACCGCCACCTCGGCGGTCAGGTCGGTGGCCCCCAGCGGCAGGTCCAGCACCGCGCGCAGGTGCTGCTCGAACTGGCTGGTCACCGCGGCGTCGATGGTCACGTGGCCGCTGTTGTGCGGGCGCATCGCGAGCTCGTTCACCAGCAGTATCCCGTCCCGGGCCTCGAACATCTCCACCGCCAGCACCCCGGTCACGTCCAGCCCCTCGGCGATGGTGCTGGCGATGTCGGCGGCGTCCTCGGCCACGTGTGCGGGCAGGCCCGGGGCTGGGGCGAGCACCTCGGAGCACACCCCACCGGCCTGCACGGTCTCCACCACCGGCCAGCTGCGCATCTCCCCGCTCGGGCGCCGGGCCACCAGCACGGCCAGCTCGCGGGTGAAGTCGACCTTCTCCTCCAGGAGCACCTCCCCGCGCGGGTGGGCGAACCAGTCGGTTACCCCGGCGGCATCCTCGGGGCCGGTGAGCACGGCCACGCCCTTGCCGTCGTACCCGCCGACCGGGGTCTTGGCCACCACCGGCCAGCCGAGCCGGGCGCCGGCGGTGAGCAGGTCCTCCTCGGTGCGCACCGCCGCCCAGCG
>CAZMDO010000896.1:0-1007 GCA_964564445.1 uncultured Ruaniaceae bacterium
GGTTGTTGGTCTTCAGCGAGGAGATCACCATCCACACGAACGGGATCATGATCGCGACCGCCGCTGCGCCCATCACCACGTAGAGCAGGGTGCGTCCGACCACGCGCTTGCGGGCGCGGGCGGTCTGCGCGGGCCGGCGGTCCAGGGTGAGGGTGGCCATCAGCGTTCCCTCCTCTTGTTGATGAGGAACTGCACCACGGTGACCACGATGCAGATGGCGAAGAGCACGATCGCCACCGCCGAGGCGTAGCCGAAGTCGTGCTCCTCGAAGCCCTTGCGGTAGATGTACTGGGACAGCACCAGGGTGGAGATCCCGGGGCCGCCGTTGGTCATCACCAGGATCAGGTCGAAGACCTTGAAGCTCTCGATGGTGAGCATCACGGTGATGAAGAAGGTCGTCGGCCGCAGCCCCGGCACGGTCACGTTCCAGAACCTCTGCACCGAGTTCGCCCCGTCCACCCGGGCGGCCTCGTACAGCTCCGGTGGGATCGCCTGCAGGCCGGCGAGGAAGAGCAGCATGTAGTAGCCCATGTACCGCCAGGTGCCCACGATCACCACGGCCGGCATGGACCAGTCGGTGGAGGTGGTCCAGCCCGGCGGGTTGTCCACCCCCAGGAAGGTGAGGAACTGGTTGATCACCCCGGCGTCCGGGGAGAACAGCATGTTCCACACCACGGCGATCGCCACGATCGAGGTGATGTAGGGGAAGAACGCGACGGTCCGGAAGAACGCCACCCCACGCAGCTTCGTGTTCAGCAGCAGCGCCAGACCGAGCGAGGCCGCCAGGGTGAGCGGGATGTGCAGCACGGCGTAGTAGCCGGTGTTCAGCAGCGCCCGGTGGAAGGTGGCGTCGGTGAGCAGCCCCTGGAAGTTCTCCAGCCCGACCCACTCGGCCTTGCCGAACGCGTTCCAGGAGGTGAAGCCCAGGTAGAACAGCGCCAGCACCGGGCCGAGGGTGAGCACGGCGAAGCCGATGAAGTTGGGCAGGATGAAGGTCCAGCCGATGA